>JAKEFE010000016.1 GCA_022616215.1 Candidatus Parcubacteria bacterium
CCACCACCCATCAAAATCTTCCTTCTCCGGCCAACCAGTTGTAGAGAGGTAGCTGGTGAGCGCATCAAACCACACATACATGATGTGGTGCTCATCGCTTGGTACAGGCACTCCCCACGGCATTTTTGTTTTCAAGCGCGAGATGGAGAAGTCGCGAAGTCCGGACTCAACGAATTTTGTGATTTCCTGAAGGCGGAAATCCGGAATAACGAAAGTGGGATTATTCCGGTACAGTTCCAAAAGTGGTTTTTCGTATTTAGAGAAACGAAAAAAATAATTCTCTTCTTCGCGCACTTCAATCTCCATTTTTGGGTGGATTGGACACTTTCCGTCGATAAGCTCCGAATCTGTTTTCTCAAGTTCACACCCGATGCAATATGTGATGGCTTGCTGTGCTTTATAAATATCTCCGTTTGCAGCACATATGCGCCACATTTCCTGTGCGGCTTTTTTATGATGTGCGTTTGTGGTGCGAATAAAGTGTACGTCGTCGCTTATGTCGAGCGCGGGAAGTAGTTTTTTAAATTCTTCTGCATAACGATTGACATATGTTTGTGGTTCTTCATTGGCGGCGCGAGCACAGTCATAAATCTTTTGTCCGTGCTCGTCAGTTCCCGTGTTGAAAAACACGTCATTGCCCATGAGTTTTTGGTGCCTTGCAACGACATCTGCACGCACAAACTCAAGCGCATGGCCGAGGTGGGGCTCGGCATTTACATAGGGAAGCGTGGTGGTTATGTAAAACTTCTTCTTTTCCACGTTATTCAAGTCCTGCCACCCTGCCCTTCTGCAAGTCATTCACAAACTCCTGCACTGCCGCGGCTATGGGGACGGCAAGGAGCACACCGGGAAGTCCTGCAAGTTGTCCGCCCGCAAGAAGCGCAATGATGACGAGGATGGGCGGCACGCCGACGATTTTTTTCACCACCAAGGGATAGATGAGGTGCGCTTGGAATTGATTCACGATGAGATAGAGGCCAGCGACAACAGCAATGAGCGCAAATTCTCCAAGCGTGGCCGTGACCAGAATGCCGGGGACTGCGGCGACGAATGAACCGAAGACAGGAATAAGCTCCATAACGCCCGCAAATATGGCAAGCAAAAGCGCATACGGCACACCAAGAAGCGACAGACCCAGATACAAAAGTATGGTGATGATGAGCGAGAGAAGCAGTTGACCCTGCATCCAAAGGCCGATTTTCTTTTGCGAGCGCTTCCAAAGGTCAAGCACGTACTCTCGGTGTTTTTTTGGCGTGATGAGCCGAAGGAAGTCGTCTATGCCCGTTTCCGAAAACGAGAAGTAAATGGACACCAAGATAGTCAGGAGGAAATAGAACACACCGCCGAACAAGGAGGAGATGAACTGCAGTACGCCGGTGCCGGTGTCGGCAAACGCCTGCTGGAGCGCGGTGATGTTTTCCGAAAGGGTCGCTCCGCTGGTATCTCCGAGGAAGGAGAGGCCTATGTCCTGCGCTTGAGACAGATATTGCGGGAGTACGGCAAGCGCGGCCGTGGTTTCAGAAAGTACCGGCGGGACAAAAAACCACACGAGCGCGACAAGACAGAACAGGATGGACATATATACCAACACGACGGACAGCGCACGGGGGAGCTTGCGCTTAAGGAAGAACTCCACTCCCGGCTCGACCGCCGAAGCAATCACAATGGCGGCAAGGAGAACGAGAACGAGCGTAGAAAGTTGCCAGAGAGCCCACGCAGCGGCAACGATGACAAGGACGCGAATGACGCTTCCGGTGGAGATACTGATGCCGTGTTTTTCGTCCATTTACCCTAGCTTACCAAGAAGGTCTGAGATGGCAACGCGCTCCTGCTCTCCCGTGTCGCGGTCGCGCACGGTTACCGTATCGTCGGTTAAGGTGTCAAAATCAATGGTGATACATGCCGGAGTGCCAATTTCGTCTTGTCTTCGGTAGCGCTTGCCAATGTTCCCGTTGTCATCAAATGCCACCACGATGCCCGCTTTCTTGAGATGTACATACACCTCGCGCGCTTTCGCAACAAGTTCTGGCTTGTTTTTAAGCAGCGGGAACACTGCCGCACGCACCGGAGCAAGATGAGGCGCAAGCGCAAGATATACGCGCTTCTCTCCCCCAAGCTCGTCCTCGCGATATGCATCACATATGACGGCCATGAACATGCGTCCCATTCCTACTGATGTTTCCAGTATCCATGGAACATACTTCTCTCCGGTTTCAGGATCCGTGTACCGGAGATCAACACCAGAAAACTCCTGATGCTGGGTTAAATCGTAGTTGGTTCGATCATGTATGCCTTCAAGTTCGTCAAAGCCAAGTGACGGGAAGTTGTATTCAATATCCCACGCATCTTTTGCGTAGAACACGAGATTCTCGTGCTGATGCCAGCGCAAGTTCTCTTCACGAATCCCAAGTGATAGATACCAGTTCCAACGGTCTTGTTTAATTTGTTCGTACGCATCCTTATTCTCATTCGGACGTACAAAGTATTGTGTATCGGCCTGTTCAAACTCGCGAGCACGGAACAGGAAGTTGCGCGGAGAGATTTCATTACGAAATGCCTTGCCGATTTGCGCAATGCCAAATGGAATTTTCGGTTGAAGCGTATCTACCACGTTCTTAAAGTTGAGGTAGATACCTTGGGACGCTTCGCCCGGCAGATAGACTGGTTCATTTCCTTCTGAGGTAAAGTCTCCAAGGTTGGATTTCACCAACAGGTTAAATGCACGCACTGCGGTAAAATTTTTCTTGCCGCATTTCGGACACGCAATCTCCTTTCGGTGCTCGTCAAACAATGTATTGATGACCTCTTCAGACATTTTTTCGTCTGCGATCACTCCTATGTTGCCCAATTCTTTATCAACGCGTATGCGGGTATTGCACTCGCGACACTCTGCAAGCGGGTCGGCAAACCCTTTTGTGTGACCGCTTGCTTCCCACACTTTCGGGTGCTTGAACATACCGGAATCCAAACCAAAATAGTTTTCCTTATCGTATACGTTCGCTTTCCACCACGAACGTTTGAGGTTATTCAAAAGCTCAACGCCACGTGGACCGAAATCATACACACCCGCCAGACCTCCGTAGATTTCCGATGATGGGTACACGAAACCCTTGCGCTTGGCGAGCGAAACGATGTCGTCCAGGGTGGGTATGTTCTTTTTCATTATTTATTTCACAAGACTGAATGAATCCTGATATGCGGGGTCGGTACTTGTCTGCGTATCAACTGCCTTCACCGTTTGTCCTATCTCTCGTTGCACGAAACGATCAAACCCCGCTATCGTTACGTCGGACGTGAGTGGAGGTTTTGTACCTTTTTGGGAGACGCTTGGCAAGAACGCTATTTGAAATGCCGCTTCGCGCGAACTTCCCGCAGCCATATCTCCGATAGCCCACGTTACTTCCCGCGTAAATTCGTTGTAGGAAACTTCTCCTGCAGGTTCTGACACGCCGGTAAATCTGCTGTATGACGGCAAGGTCATGCTGACCGTTGCTCCGCCGACGGAATTAACGGTGTTCCCTGCCGAAAGCATAATGGTGTACGTCGTCTCTTGGTTAGCTTCTGGCGGCCACGGGCCGGAATTTTCAAACGGCCCCACGGTACGCACGGCCTGCGCCGAAACAGCAAGGTCGCTCTGAATTTTTATGGTGCGCCGTATGGTAGAGGAAACGGTTTCGGGCACTGACGCTTCCCCGACGCGGCGTCCAGATACCGAAACATCAAGCGTAATGCTCGGGTTTCTAAGCGCGTTTCCGGCGCTTCCCGTTTTGGTGTTGAAGGTAAACGAGCCGTTTCCCGCATCGTTTGGTTCAAGACGTGCAAGACCCGCTTCGGTGTCTCGGTCAAACATCACCGTCCTGTTTGCTGATTGGAAGAAACCGTTGGTCGCCTTTACGCTTGTCGGGTCAAGCGCGTCTCCTGAAAACCGCACTTCAATACGGCCATCAAGAATGACCGAATTAAGAGCGTTTTGCCATGAGAGAAGTGCCTGAATGGGTTCCCCCGCGGAGGCGATGATGGTGGCATCACTTGAGCGGCCAAGGGTGAGCGCGACGGCAAGGAACGGCTGGGTGATGAAAACGGCAGCTTCTTTTGAAGAGTAGGTAACATTGAACTCATTTGACACACTGCTTTTGAGTGCACCCGCGGAAAATCTAAACACTCTTTCCTCGCCGTCCTGTCCGGAAAGTGTGCCGACAATGCGCATTTCCCTTTCTTCTCCGGGAGCGAGCGTCCCAAGCGTGAAAGTATTGCCGCTTGGCTCCGGAGTTTCTGCTGTCGGCGTAAAACCAAACGGGTACTCTGCAATAACTGCAACGTTATTGAGCGGCGCCACCGCATTTGAACGGGCGGTAAGAACGAGCGTGAGTGGCTGGCCGGAAGCGATTTCGGAGAGTGTGGTAATGGAGAGCGCCACGGGCGCGGTAGAGATGAGAAATTCGTGCGCTTCCTGTTTGACGAAAGTGGCGTTTGAATTCCCGGTGGTATATTCCACTTTGATAGGAATTGAAATTCTTTGGTTTTCTCCTCCGAAAAAAGCAGCGCGTACCGTTCTTCGCAGCGTTTCTCCCGCCGCGATGTCGCCAAGCGACTCGGTGTAGTTGGTGAGCGGCACGGACACATCTTCGGCCTCCGTGGTTCCTTCGGGAAAATCGAGTTCAAGTGTGGCACCGGTGGCCGGAAGCGGATTATTGTTCGTGATGGTGACTAAAAATGACACATCTTCCCCGCCCGAAACGGTCGTGGGTCCCTCTACGGTAATGGTGAGGTTGTCGCTTGAAACGGAACGGCCTCCAAGATAGAGCACCACGGCTGCGGTAAGGCCGGCAAGCGCAAAAAACCCGACGGCAAACAGAAGAAAAAGAGCGGAGCCGGAGAGGCCGGGAACCTTTGGTGTTGGGGCGGGCTCGGGAGCCCAACCTTCCGCTTTTTGTTGTTTGCCGTCGGAAAGAGGAGACGCGGAAAGATCCTCAACGGATGCGGGAGCGTACAAACGCTTTCGCATGCGCTCAAGCGGACTTTCTGTTTGTTCTTTGTCCGGCATTATGGAACACAGTATAACGCGGGACTAGAGACCCGATGCGGCAATGCCGTGATTTATGCGAACTATGTAGCTGCGCCTGTCGGCATGTATTGTGGAAAGTGTAGCGCTGTCATACGCGCCGGACGGTATGTCTCCGGCACACAACCCAAGCACAGAAAGTACGCGAAGCGCCGCAAGACATTCGGCGGCATCGGCATCTTTTTCCGAAAGAGTCGGGAGCGCGTCAAGAAACTCGGAAAAAACATGAAAGAGTTTTGAATCGTGAATTTCACCGTGCACCAACCGGAGAAACAAGCTCGCTATGCGCCCCGCGCGAAGACGCGCGGGTTCACTTAGTTTTGCAAGCTTATTTTCTATGAGCACCGCTCCCGAAAGCCGCCATCCTTCTTTTCCGCGCACCAGAAGAGCGTGTGTGTGAGCGAGCGTTTGCGCTGCGCAGGAAAGTTTTGCGCCGGATTTGCGAAGCCCCTGTGCACGAGCGCGCACAAGACCAAAGTCGGGCGTCAACAGATGGAGGAGTGCGCTTGCTTCGGAAAGCGGCGAACGAGCGAGCACAATGGCCTCTGTGTCGTACCTAGCGCGCATTGGTTTTCACCTCAAACTTTTCTACGCCCGTAGAAAGCACCACTTCGTAGGGTCCTTTCCCCCATACCACGTCCACCTGGTCTTTGGGTGAAAGCCCCATAGCTTTTCGTGCATCCGCCACCGCGCGCAGTTTCTCGCGCTCATCCCCTTCTTTCACCAGTTCTGGCGTAAGTACCGTATCAAGATGCAGTTCTGTTCCCGAGAGTTTTTTATCAAACACAACCTGCTTCACATTTATTTCCTCCCGCAAAAGTTCAACGAGTTCTGGAGAAAACGGCACGCTGTCAGCTGCAAGCTGCAAGCTCTGTAGTGGTTGGCGCACTTTGATATTCGCCTTTTGCCGAAGCATCAGTGCTTCGGAGGCAAGCGTGCGCACGCGCGCCATCTCTTCAACGAGTTTTTCATCAACAGCTCCTGCTTCCGGCCAGTCTGCCAAATGCACGCTGTCCGGGTCGGCGAGGCTCTTTACGCTGCGGTACATTTCATCTGCAACAAACGGCATGACTGGTGCAGTGAGTTTTGAAAAAGTCAGCAGAACGTATCGCATGGTGGCAAGCGCATGCGTCCGATCCTCTCCCATTTCTTTTACGCGTTCGCGCGAACGACGCACATACCACGTTGAAAAATCCTCAACAAATTCTCGCATCGGACGCGAAGCATGAACCGTGTCGTATATCTCAAGCGAGTCAGTAATCGTTTTTGCAACTTCGGCAAGCCGAGAAAGTATCCAGCGGTCAAGGACATGCGGGGAATCCGCTGATGCGGCAACGGTGTCGTCTTGGTAGAGCGTATAAAACTGGAATGTATTGCGAAGAATATTAATGACTCGACCATGTACTTCTTTCACGTCTTGGTCTTTGAAATTCAGATCTTCTGATTGCATGACGACGCTTGACATGAGGTAGTAGCGAAGAGCATCGGCTCCGTACTGATTAACAAGAATCATCGGATCGGTGAAATTTCCGACGCTTTTGCTCATCTTTTGACCATCACTTGCAAGAATGGTGCCAGTTGAAACGACATTACTAAATGCGCGATGGTTAAAAAGAAGTACGGCAACGGCATGCATGTAGTAATACCATGTGCGCGTTTGTGCAATGTATTCTGATATGAAATCTCCCGGTGTTCGTTTTTCAAACTCCTCTTTGTTACGAAACGGATAGTGGTATTCGGCAAACGGCATACAACTAGACTCTACCCAGCAGTCTACGACTTCGGGAGTGCGGGTAAGTAGTTCACCTCGTTCATTCATCAACTTTACGTCGTCTATATAGGGCAAATGAACATCTAATTCAAAGTTCTCGTTATGAGGAAGCGGCACGAAAGGAAGTTCCCGTACTTCTCCGTTTTGCGGGTCTCTCGCTTTCTGCCAGTCGTTTAGAAACTCCTGCATGGTGAGTCCGTACGCGGTAGCGGTGAGCATGCGGATGACGGCACTGTGCGTCACAAACAACACGGTTTCGTTTTTGTGTTCTTTTTCAAATTCATACAGAAATTCGCTTGCGCGTTTGCGAACGTCGTACCAGCTCTCCCCGCCCTCCGGACGCTTGTGCATCATTTCGTCCGTACTGGTGAACGATTCGTGGTACTCCCTGATGGAGCGACCATTCCACACCCCTCCGTTGAGTTCAATAAGCCGTGGCTCTGTGGAAATGCGTTCATTTGGCAGACCAAGTGCTTCCGCTACCGCCTCCGCTGTTTGCTTCGTGCGGGCAAGCGGCGAACACACGATACGGGTAATGCTTTTGTCTTTGAGAAGAGCTCCAGCACGAAGCGCTGCTGCTCTGCCAAATTCAGTGAGATTGCCCGGAACAGAGTCGGTACTGTTCAACACATTCTCTACGTTATTCTCCGACTCGCCATGTCGCATTACAAAATAGTGATTCCCCGATTTCACCGTCAGTTTCTTAAGTTCCTCAAGTGAACCAATAACGGTTATGTCACCTTTTGCATCTTTCCAAATGGGAAGTGGGCTTGCCCAGAAACGGTTCCTAGAAATGGTCCAATCCGGCGCATTTTCTACGATGTTTTTGAACCGTCCGTGTTTTAAGTGTTCTGGAAACCAGTAAATCTTTTCGTTCTCATCAAGCATCTTCTGCTTGATTGATTGGGTGTCCACGAACCACGATGGCACGGCGTTATAAATGAGCGGTGTGCCACATCGGTAACAGTGCGGATATGAGTGTGTGTACGGTTGAACATCAAACACGAGTGAACGGCTTCTTAGGTCTTCAATTATTTTTCCATTCGCTTTTTTGATATGCTCGCCGCGCAGAAATTCCGGCACATCATCGTTATATGTGCCGTTTGAATTAAGGAGTGGAATCATCGGAAGATTTTGTGCTTTCCCAAGCTCGTAATCGTCTTCTCCGTACATGACTGCGGTGTGCACTATCCCCGTGCCGTCTTCCGTCGTCACAAAACCCGCAGAAACCACTTCCCATTTTTTCCCTGTGTGTGCTTTCACTTTTTCTATTTCGTACAGCGGTTCGTACTCTACGCCGACCAACTTCTCTCCCTTCACTACAGTTATGTCGTCGTATTCGGGATTGAAAGCGAAGTCCTTTGTGAGACCGGATGTTGGCTCTACGACCTCAACATTCCCGTGCATGCGTACACATGCCTCTTTCGCGACTACGAGAGAAATCTCTGGCTCGGTTTTCTTCTTAAAGACTACGTAGTCGATGTCCTTTCCTACCGCAAGCGCAACGTTTCCGGGCAGAGTCCATGGCGTTGTCGTCCACGCGAGGAAAAAAGTGTTTTCAGGGAGTCCGTGTTTTTTCGGCTCTTTCACTTTGAACTTCACCGTTACCGCATCTTCCGTGATGTCCCTGTAGGTGTTGTCCATCGCAATCTCTGCTTTAGCAAGCGGCGTTTCGTCACGCGTGCAATACATGAGCACCCGTCTCCCTCCATAGAGCTTTCCTCTCTTATGGAATTCTTTCAATGCCCACCACACGCTCTCCATGAACGTGGCATCCATGGTCTTGTATGAGTTATCAAAATCTACGAAACGTCCGATACGCTCAATGTATCGTTTCCACTCATGAATGAACTCGAGCACTGTCTCACGTGCCACCATATTAAATTTGCCAATGCCATACGCAAGAATGTCTTTCTTTGATTTCAGTCCGAGTTTCTTTTCAACGATGCTCTCAATGGGAAGTCCGTGGGTGTCCCATCCCCATCTCCGGCGCACGTGATACCCGCGCATGGTTTTGTATCGCCCAAAAAGGTCTTTGGAGGTGCTTCCTAGAATGTGGCCGTGGTGTGGCAGTCCTGTGGCAAACGGAGGGCCATCGTAGAAAACGAATTCGCCTTTGTGAGACGGTTTTTCAAGCGAGCGTTCAAAAACCTTGTTCTCTTTCCACCACAAGAGTATTTCTTCTTCGCGTTTCGCTACGTCTGCTTTGCCTTTATCTTCGGCCATGAATCTCTATCCTATTACATCTTCTCTGGTACGGGAATGCCAAGGAGCCAGAGGCCGTTTTTCATGGTGTTCATGAATGCTTTGGCGACTCGTTGTTTGTACGCCTCTTCCGGACTACCAAGCACCTGCTCACTTGCATAGAAAGAGTTCCAGGCAGAAGCAAGCTCTGTAAGATATTGCGTCACATAGTGAGGGGCGCGCTCGCGCTCAGCACGGAGCACTACTTCAGGGAATCGAATAAGGATGCGTTCAATAACATACGGCTCATCTGGAACTTCCGTACCCGCACCCTCCGACTCGTAGCTCACAATCTTCTTTGCACGCACATATGCATACTGAAGATACGGCCCAGAGTCCCCATCAAGCGAGAGAGACTTTTCAGGATCAAATATGATGTCGCCCCCAGGTGCTGCTCGCAAAATCATGTACTTGATAGCGGCCAAGGCCACCTGTTCGGCAATGAGCGGATCGTCATTCTTCTTACTTGCCTCTTCTATTACGTCAGTAATGAGCGACTCGCCGGTAATAACGTTACCGGTGCGAGACGACATTTTCCCACTCGTAAGCCTAAGAAAGCCGTTCGGAATATGGAGCGTCTTTGCGCCAAGCGCAGGAGCAACATCTTCAAGTGCAGCCTTCACCACCTTAAAGTGGCCAATCTGCTCAACCGATGTACAGATGAGTGAGAGGTCAGAGGGCCAACGCTCTTCCTTAAGAAATGCGAGCCCGAGCTCTTTTGCTTCATAGGTAGGTGTACCCCGTGAGGTGATGAATACCAAGGTGTGCAGCCCCTTCTTCTCCCCCTCATATATCACTGCGCCGTCACTCTCCGTGAAGACTTGAGGAGTGTGCTTTTTCACAAGTTCCGTCCCAGACTCCGCCACTTCGCTCTCAAAGAAGTAGTAATCAAACTTGGTACCAAGCTTTTTGTAGATGACTTCAAACGCTTCAAGTGATATTGCGCGTCCCTTGCGCCACAGCTCCATGAGCTCACGGTCTTCGCCTTTATAAATAGCAAGGTTGAGCGCGTCTATTTCTGCTTTTGCTTTTTCGCTCTCCTCATATGCTCGTGAGCCGTGAGCATATGCCTTGCCTAGTTCGGCAGCTGTGGCGGGTTCTGTACTACCAGCTTCGATAAGTCCCCATATCGCTCGCGCAACGTGGGGACCTACGTCTCCTTGGTAGTTTGCTCTGGAAACGGTTGCCCCAGAAAATTCAATGAGCCGAGAAACAGACTCACCGATGATGTTGCTCATCAAGTGTCCGATGTGCATCTCTTTGAAAGGGTTTGGTTGTGTATACTCAACCATTATTCGCTTACCCGTATTCGCATCTCCCCCACCCCACATATCCTCTTCAGAGGCAGTTGCGACACCTTCTCTCACCGCGTCTTTTGAAAGGGTGATGTTGATGAAACCGGGACCGGCGACTTCCACGCGAGAGGCGTCTTTGCCGAGCGCTTCTTTGATGAGAGGCGCGAGCTCGCTGGCGAGCTCGCGGGGATTTTTGGCAAGGTGTTTGGCAGCGGCAAGGGCGGCGTTTACCGCAAAGTCTCCGTGGGCAAGGTCAGCTGGCCACTCAACGACAAAATCAACGTCGCCTGCCCCCGCTTTTAAAAGCGCGTCTTTGGTCGCTTGCCTAATCTTTTCCTCCATAGCAAGGAGTGTAACAAAAGTCCTGGTTATTCAAACGATTCAGGGACAGGGCGAGCGGTAGCAAGTTCCTTAATACGAGCTTTAGCATTCCCTACTGCTGCCTCACGGTTTTTAAGGATATCTACCATGAGTTCCGCCACCTCTCTGCATTCTTTCTCCTTAAAACCGCGTGTGGTGATGGCAGGGGTGCCCAAACGAATGCCTGAAGGGTCCATCGGACGACGAGGATCGTCAGCAATAACGTTTTTGTTGAGCGTGATGTTCGCTTCGTCCAACAGCTTTTCTGCTTCTCCGCCGGACATTCCAAACGACGATACGTCCGCGAGAACAAGGTGGTTGTCCGTGCCGCCGGTGATAAGGCGCATATTATGTTGAGAAAAGACCTCTGCCATCGCTTTCGCGTTTTTGATTATCTGCCTTGTATATTCTTTAAATGACGGCCGCAGAGCCTCGCCAAAACACACCGCTTTGGCCGCAATCATGTTCATCAAAGGGCCTCCCTGAAATCCGGGGAATACTGATTTGTTTATCTTCTTTGCGAGCTCTTCGTTTTCACGCGTGAGAATGATGCCTCCGCGAGGACCTCTCAGCGTTTTGTGCGTTGTGGAAAGCATGACGTCAAACCCGTACTGAAAAGGGTTTTTGAGAGCGCCTCCGGCAATAAGTCCTGCAATGTGCGCCACGTCTGCAATGACAACAGCATCAACTTCCCTGCCGATAGAAACGAACTTTTCGTAATCAAGCTCCCGCGGATACGCAGAGAAACCAGCCATGATGACTTTCGGTTTTTCTTTCTTCGCTATCTCACGCATTTCCTCGTAATCAATAGCACCTGTCCCAGCATCTTTCATCTTGTAACGAACGAAATTGAATATCTTGGTGATGTAGGTTACCGGATGTCCGTGGGTGAGGTGTCCTCCGTGTGAAAGATCCATGCCCATGATGGTGTCGTCCGGCTCCATGAGCGCAAAATAGGTAGCAATATTTGCTGGTGCTCCGGCGTGAGGTTGTACATTTGCGAAACTCGCGCCAAATAATTTCTTCGCGCGTTCGATAGCGAGCGTTTCTACTTGGTCGGTAAATTCTTGCCCGCCGTAGTAGCGCCTGCCCGGATACCCTTCCGAATATTTATTGGTCAAAACGCTTCCCATCGCTTCGCGAACTGCGTGCGAAACGTAGTTTTCAGATGGAATAAGCTCAAGCCCTTCTGCTTGGCGCTTTTCCTCTCCTTCTAATGTTCCGTATACTTCCGAGTCCTCCTTCTTGATATGTTCGTACATGAATAGGAGTGTACCGCGCCCTCCCGAAAGGACATGGGGACAGCAAAAATGCGCACGCTATACTGTGCCGAACATGGCGTTATCCGACCGGCGAATCCTCGAGGAGCTCAAAAAAGGCGACATCGTCATTCACCCGTTTGATAAAAGTCATTTGGCAACTTCAAGTTACGACGTAACGCTTGGTGAATGGTTTTATCGCGAACAGCCGCCTCAATACAACCACAGTTTGTATAACATCTGGAGTCGCGAACATTCCGAACACGTCTGGGGCGCAGATAAGTGCGAGCGAGCGGTATTCGCAAAAGAAGCGTTTAAAAAATACAATTTCAACTGGGATGGTATTCGGCCAGATGACAAAGTCATTGTGCTGCGCCCCGGAGAAACCATCCTCGCTCACACGGAAGAATTCATCGGCGGCAAAGACCACATCACGACCATGATGAAAGCGCGGAGTTCCATGGGACGTAACTTCATTGAAGTATGTAAGTGCGCTGGCTGGGGGGACGTAGGGTATGTAAACCGATGGACGATGGAAATAACGAATAACTCAAAGAATTACCTCATCCCGCTCGTTGTCGGGCGTCGCATCGCACAACTCATCTTTTTTGAGACCGGACCAATACTGGCGAGCGACTACGCCGCGCACGGTAAATACGCCTCGTCAACGAATGTGAAGAAGCTTGCAAAGATGTGGAAGCCGGAGGACATGCTCCCCAGACTCTGGCGTGACCGCGACCGCGAAAAACGCCAACCATGGCACCGAAAAAAGAGAGCATGATGCGACCTCATTTCATCGCAGCGACCACGATGAATGAGCTGATTTTCAAGGCACTGGATACCATTTCCCATGACGGCATACGCACACCTTCGCGAAACGGCGAGACCAGTACGCTCTACAACACCTTCTTCACGCTGACGAACCCGCGCTCGCGGCATTTGAACCTCAAGGGCCGCAAGAACAACGTCTTCGCAATGATTGCCGAGACGTTCTGGGTACTCGCCGGACATGACGCACTTGATCCCGTGATGACCTTCTTCCTGCCACGCGCTAAGGATTTTTCCGACGACGGCATCACCTGGCGCGGCGCGTACGGACCGCGTCTCTATCTCTACAACCAGCTTGAAGACGCGGTGCGCGTCTTTCACGAGGAAGGGCTTGAAAGCCGCCGGTCGGTCATCGCCATTTACCTGCCGGAACGTGATACCAAGGAGAGCTTGAAAGAGATATACCACTTGGAAAACACGAAAGACCGACCATGCAACAACCTGCTCCACTTCTTCGTAACGCCCGACCAAAAGCTCCACATGAACGTATACCAGCGCTCTGGCGACGTGGTGTGGGGTATGGGAAGCATCAACGTGTTTGAGTGGACCGTCTTGCATGAGTTTGTCACAGGCGAGGTGCGCCGCCGCTCAAGCAAGGACGTGACGCTCGGCACCTACAATCATTTCGTTACCAATCTTCACCTCTACGACTTCACCGGAGAGCAGGGGCGCGCAGTGCTTGAGAACAAAGATGCCCACGACTTCACTTCTGAAAATACAAAACCGCTCATTTTCCCGGAGGGCGTCGACGGAATGAGGCGCTTCGCCACCGATTTGCTTGCCACATACGCGCACGCCATCGAAAGCAAGGAGCGCAACCACGAGACACTCATGCGCGAGGTGCGTGGCGTCTTTGATTTCCACAAGGTGTCTTGCAACGGCAATCTTCTTCCGGCGTATGCAGAACTTGCGGCCGCGTACATCACTACCAAGAACGGAAACCCCGACGTGTCCGTGTCGCTTGAGGGACACGACGAGGAGTTTGTGTCGAGCGTCCGGGACTCACACTTCAGGAAGTTCAAGCTCGTATGACCTGCGGCGCGACCCCACAACACCTCATCACCAGCATCGTCGCGCTTCAAGCGGAAAAGGAGCATGCGTACGGAGTGGATTGGAAACGTTTCGGCTTGGTCTCTTCTTTCTTCAATGTGTACCGCAAGCTTATCCGACTTCGCACGGTCTTCGAGCGCGGGTGGAAGCCCACGGCAGATGACACGCGACTGGACACCATTATTGACCTTTTGAACTACCTCATCCTCTCGGTGCTCCTGCATGCGGAGCTCTTTCCGGAGGCATTTCGCACGGTGATAGGCACCGAGCACGCACCAGAGGATTTTCCGACAAACCGACACGGCTTTGCCCGATTTGCGACAGAAGTCTTGTTACCGAGCATCGCGAAGGTGAAGCCCGCCGAAGCCATACCGGACATCATCGCGACTGGCGAGCGCGCCATTGAGGCGTGGCTTGTGGCAATCGGACAGATGAGTGAAGAACTTGCCGGACAAAAAACAGTGTGCGCTCCCGGACCCGCCCTCATGGATGATGCCGACCGGCTCGCCGCTATTCATTCGATGATTCTGTTGTGCGTAGCCGCGGCTCTTGCCCATGTAAAAACCTGCCCTGATGAGTGGGAGCGGTTCGTCACGCGCTACGGCACATAACACAAAGCCCCGCTCTCGCGGGGCTTTTGTTTACTTCACGTCTACGCCCATGCTCCTCGCTGTGCCTTCAATGATGCGGTCTGCCGCTTCCGGAGATGCAGCATTCAAATCCGGCATTTTTTGCTCTGAAATCTCGCGCACCTGCGTTTTGGTAAGCGTGCCCGCTTTTTTGGATGGCGTTTTTCCAGAACCTTTATCAATGCCAAGCTTCTTCAAAATGAGACGTGAGGCTGGAGGAGTTTTGAGTACGAATGAGAACGTGCGGTCCTCGTAGACAGAAAGGTCAACGGGAATGATGTCTCCCATCTTGTCCCTAGTCGCCTCGTTGAATTTGCTGACAAAATCTCCAATGTTGACACCCGCAGGCCCGAGCACGGTACCCACCGGCGGCGCAGGGGTAGCTTTGCCTGCCGGGATTTGGAGTTTTATTTTTTTAACGACTTTAGCCATGGTGAAAAGACTCTATATTAGAGTTTGCGGATTTGCAAAAAATCGAGTTCCACCGGCGTTTCGCGTCCGAACATGGAAACAAGCACTTTGACCTTGCCGCGCTCTTCGTCCACCTCACCTACTTTGCCTTCAAGATCTTTGAACGGTCCGTCGTTAATGACCACCGGATCGTCTTTTGCAAGGTCAATGCGGTGTTTGGGCGCCTCCTGATCCATGCGCTTCATCAAGAGTGCCACTTCGGCGTCTTCCATGGGTACTGGTGTGGTGCCGCTTCCTACAAAGCCGGTAACGCGCGGAGTGTTGCGAACCACAAACCACGAATCTTCGTCCACAATCATGTGCACCAAAATGTAACCCGGGTAGATTTTTTCTTCCTCAACGACGCGTTTGCCGCCTTTGACCCGCACTTTCTTTTCGGTGGGCACCACGACCTCAAAAATCTTATTCCCCATGCCCAAGGACTCAATGCGCTGTTTCAAGTTCCGCTCTACCGCGTTTTCATATCCCGCGTAGGTATGAATGGAGTACCAGCGCGGTTCAGGGTTTTTCGCGTCTTCTGAAAATTGCGGCGAGGTGTACGTTTCCATATCGTTAGATGATGATGCCGACGAGACTAGTAAGCAGGTAGTCAAGCACGCCGATACATACCGCAACAAAGGCGGAGATGGCAAGAATGAGAAGCGTGTGCATAAGTGCCTGCCGAGATTTTGGCCACACAACATGCGTGAGTTCTCCGCGCACATTTTTGAGATAGCTGAAAAGGTTTTTCATTCCGGTAGTTGCCCTTTGATTTTTAAAAGGCGCCCCGCGGGCGCTTATACCCATGAGTATACCAAAAACGACAAAGCGGTCAAGGGAGTACACAAGCCCCTGTTCGAGGGCTTGTGTGTGTCTGTTTTACTTGATTTCGTAGGTGATGGAAACTGTGACGGTGGTTTCCTGCTCTCCGGTGGGAAGAGGCGGCGTGGAGACAGGTCTTCCCTGCTCCGCATCCAGTGCTCCGCCGTATCCGTAGTCATAGTAGGGAGGGAACGGGCCAGTGGTTTCGTAGAAGGACACTACTTTCCCAAGCGAAACGCCTAGCTGTTTGGCGAGTGTTTTCGCTTTCGCTTTTGCCTCCTCAATCGCTTCCTCGCGTGCGACGTTTCGTATCTCGTCTTCTTCATCCACGGTGAAGTTCGGACCTGAAATGTTCCCGACGCCGAGAGTTCCAAGCGCCTCAAGCACCGCTCCCGCCTTTCCGGTATCGCGTACTTTCACCTCAACGGTCTGCGAGACGGTGTAGCCGATGATGCGCGGGTTCTCCCGCGGTGGGCAGTAGCCTGCATAGCACGGCTCTCCGTAGTCGTATTCCGGATAGACGCTGTATCCTATGGTCTTCACATCACGCTCGAGAATGGCAAGTCCTTCTACGGCTCCGAGCGCCGCTTCAGTTTTTTCGGTGGCTTTCCCCTGTGCTTCGGCAACGGTTACCCCTTCCTCGGTAACCGAAAAAGAAATGACGGCAATGTCGGGAATTGAAGCGGACTTCCCCGTTCCTTCAACGGTAATCACATTTGCCGGATACATGTCCGGACGGCCGATTTCTTCAATAGCATCAATGGCATGAATGAGAAGAAAAAGCGCGAGCACGGAAAGCGCCGCGGTGGCCGCATATCTCACCGGACGCGTTGCCTGCACAAAAACCTCTCCAAAAGATTCGTTCATGATGATGTGTTACTTATCAGTGGCATTAGTATATCACGGGGCGGCCGTCAGTCTCTTTGTGTGGTACCCTCCCCTACATGACTCCGTTCGTACAAAGTGCACTAGCCGTGGGCGTTGTCAGTCTTGCCTCACTTGTTGGTATCGCAACGCTGTTTCTTCGTGAAGATAGCTTGAAACGAGCGCTGTTCATCCTCATTGCGCTTGCCGCCGGTGCCCTTCTTGGAAACGCGTTTATTCATCTCATCCCCGAAGCGTTTGCTAAAGCAGACCCAACCCTTGTCGCGGTGGTGGTGCTTGCGGGTATTTTGTCTTTTTTCCTGCTTGAGAAATTCCTTCGCTGGCACCACAGCCACGGCGATGAAGAATTTCATCCAGACCACGCAAAAATCCATCCGCTCGGGCGTCTCGTGCTCATTTCAGATGCTCTGCATAACATCGTAGACGGCGTGGCCATTGGTGCTGCTTTTTTGGTCTCAACCGAAATAGGTATCGCAACGGCCATTGCCATCGCGCTTCACGAAATACCTCAAGAGATAGGTGATTTTGGTCTTCTCATCCATTCTGGATTTTCCAGACTGCAGGCGCTTTTTGTGAATTTCCTTTCGGCCTTGACCGCGTTTGTTGGTCTTGGCCTTGCATTTTTGCTTGCGGATGCGAACGAAACGCTTATCCCTCTCATTGCCGCGTTTGCTGCCGGTAATTTTATCTACATTGCGCTTGCCGACATCATCCCGGAACTCCAGAAAATATCTGATGTCCGTCGGTCAATGGTTCAGTTTGCGGTAATTGTACTTGGCATTATCGCTATGGTTGGGCTTCTCGGGCTTGAATAACTACGGTGCTACTTGCAAACGCTCTAAAAGACGAATGAGTGCGCGGTGCTCTGGCAGTTCAATGACAGAAAGATCTGGATTAATCCAATCTGTCACGTCGTGTTCAATAATATCAAAGCGAAGCACATCGTTTGCGCGCGCTAGGTAAAACGCGCTGTGCACGATTGCCTCAAAGCGCTCAATAACCGTGGTGCGGTACGTCGTGCCATTGATGAGCATGGTATCAAAACGATCAAAGTTTTCCGCCTGCATGTCGGCCGGATAGTACACCGTGTGCCTAAGCATGACATCGTCTGCTGTTTGTCCTTCGGGTATGGGGTGTTGCCGGATGATGATGGTGTGCGGCGCCTCTTCAAAGGAAGCGGGTTTGACAAATGTGGCGATGAGCGAAGGATCTGCGCCGTACGCGTTTTCGTCGGCGGCATAGTCTTCCGGCATAATGAATGCAATACTGGCATCAGTCACCTCAACATTTGGCGGCGGACACGGGGCAAATGCGCATGAAGGGCCCATGCGTCCGACCGCGGAGCCGTCCGGACAGAGTTTGGCTTCAAGAGTGCATGCGGTTACGTTTCCTCCTCCTGGGTTGGTACGCTCCATCACATCGCGGTAGAAAAAACCGCCCAGGCCGATAACGATGATGAGCACAATACCGAACAAGAGCGTTTTCATTTCCTCACAATATCACGCTATCTGGGGCGACCAGAGAGAATTGAACTCTCGATGCCTGGACCACAACCAGGAGTTTTACCACTAAACTATGGTCGCCATGAACGCCTCGCGGTCTTTCTCATAATGATGCACGAGAAAGTGACAATTGTGACAAAGCCATGCGAGATTCTCTAAGTTATTGTTTTTCCGGTTCTTGTCAATGTGGTGGGCGGCAAGTACCCGGATGTCCTCAGTCTTGCATAATCGGCATCTTTTTGGAACCTTATTTCTTTCTAACACTGCTCGGTATGCATTTTCTCCCGTTTTAAAATTTGCGTGCTTCTCGCCTATATAGAGTTGATTTCTCCAGCGCGTTTGACAACTTTTGCCGCAGAAAAATTTTCCGCTCTTAGAGTTTAGGAGAGCCTTGGGTTGTTTATATGAAGGAACACCACATATGTCGCATATGATTTCTTTTCCCATACGCATTCCTTTATGGTGACAAGCAGAAGAGCAGTATTTTCCATACCCTTTCTTGAGCCAAAAAGGTTTTGCATTGAACGAGCGAGAACAGCTCTGACACGAGACCACCGGCATACTTTATGTCTAGAATAACCTTCAACCACACAAATGTAAAGACTCGCCTCTGTGGACCAACTAGAAGCTCTTTTGTTTACGTCGCTCGTATCTATTAGGATTTAGGCGGTCGTGTTTCGCGGAAATAAAACCATCCGAAATGAGCGATGAAGAGAATTATCTGGAGTTCAATGGCAAGAATGGTCGCCTGCCACACAGCACCAGTCATGAACCAGAAGAATATTCCGGTGATGATGAACGCGAACACTCTCCATTCAAGCGACGCGGCGGCGGATTTTAGGAGACGTTCTTTCATGAAGAAATAATGACATGGGGGAAACGCGTGGACAAGGAGTGGATAACCTCTTGGTAACCCACCGACATCCTGTGGATGTCGGTGGGTCTGAAAGTCTGTGTGTGCCCGGGAGAGGACTCGAACCTCCACGCCTTGCGGCACATCCACCTCAAGGATGCTCGGCTACCAAGTTACGACACCCGGGCAGGGTGAACCCCACTATACGAGAAAGCGCTTTTGTTTACAACGGCTTATGCCGCAGTTTTCTCTTCTTCTTTCTCCTCAACTGCCGGAACTTCGGCAATCATCTCTTCAGGACTTTCCTCACCAAGCGGCTCGCTTGCGGCAATGGCGGCGTTTGCGGATGCTTCGGCCTCTACTTCGTCAGCTTTCTCGGCTAAATCAATCTGCTTAGCAGATTGATCGCCCGACGCATCCTTTGATGCGTCTAGGGCAAAATCCGTTGTAGAAACGTTCATTATGCGCATATTGCGAAGCTGGCGCTTTACTTCGCGGGCAACTTTTTCACGAATGAAATACAGTTTGGCGCGGCGAACCTTTGATCGTTTGACTATTTCAATTTTCTCAATAAATGGAGCGTAGAGCGGGAAAATACGTTCAACCCCGATGCCCGAGAGAGTCGCGCGCACGGTAAAAGAAGCGCCTGCTTCTTTTCCGTGTTTGACCGCGATAACAAGGCCTTCAAATACCTGTGTACGGGCGTTGCTCGTCGTTGTCTCTTTTTTGTTGGCGGCCTTGCCTTTTTTGGTCTCAACAATTTTTTGGTGAACGCGCACCGTGTCCCCCGGCTTGATGCCAAGCTTGGTGCGTTCCTCTACTTTGACGGGAGTAATAACTTTTTCCATGAGTGGCCGCACTCTAACACAAGTGCTAGTCCGCGGCAAACCGTTCTGCGGCTTCCAAAAAGTCTGCGGGCGGGGGTGCCACAAACGTCTTTCGCTCGCCCGACGGAAGGGTGATGGAGAGCGTTGAGGCATGGAGCGCCGGACGTACAAACCCCAACAGACAGGGTTTTCCTGCCGCATATATAGGGTCACAAATGATGGGGTGTCCAACATATCTCATGTGTACGCGCAGTTGATGCGTGCGACCGGTTTTAGGCGACAGTACCATATATGACACCGGCTCATTCGTCTTAGTGTCGCTCCCGCGTATTTCAACGTTCCAGGTCGTTATCGCCGCCCGATGTTTTTTATCCTCCCCTTCGCGCATCACACCCCAGCGCGGCGGCATGGACCGAAGGCGCACGATTTCTTTTTCAATAGTTCCCGCATCTTTTTTCGGATGTCCGTACACATATGCGGCGTATGTTTTTTCCGTAGTCCGACTTCCGAATTGTTCTTTGAGAAATGCGTGCGCCTCCTGCGTCTTTGCAAGTATGAGTGCGCCGGAGGTTGTTTTATCCAGCCGGTGCACGATGCCCGGGCGCGCGATGGTTTCTCCCTGCGGGGTAACGAGCGGCTCGCCCACCTCTGCCGTCTGCGGATACTTGTTCACCACCCATTCGGTTACCGAATACTCCTTATTGCGGCCGTCCGGATGCACGATAAGCCCCGCCGGTTTGTCTATGACCAGTACGTTGTCGTCTTCATACAGAACGGTTGGCTTCATAGGGAAACCCTACTTCCCTTTACTTCCCGTGTCTACGCTCGCGCTCTGCGTAGTCTTTGAGAATCGCGTCAAACTCTTCTTTGGTAAAAGCCGGAAGTTTGGTGTCGGTGAAAAAAAGTTCGCTGTACACCGATTGCCACGGAAGAAAGTTTGAAAGCCGTTTTTCCCCTCCGGTGCGGATAATGAGGTCAGGGTCGGCAAGCCCCGCGCTCCACATCGCTTCTTTAAATCTATTCTCATCCACGCTTTGTGCTCCCGAGGCAAGCAGTGTGTTTACTGCTGCAAGAATTTCGGCCCGTCCTCCATAGGAAAGCGCAACCGCAAGCGTACCTTCAGTTCCGCCTTTGGTTCTTGCTTCTACAGCAACCATTTTGTCTTGAAGCTCTATGCTAAAACGTTCACGCTCGCCGATAAAACGAACCTCGGCATTAATCTTCACCGCCTCATCTGCAAATTCATCAAGTGCGGTTACAAATAATCCCAGAAGTTTCTCTACTTCTTCTGGTGCGCGGTTCCAGTTCTCGGTGGAAAATGCATATAAAATAACTTCTTTGACTCCGGCATCGTGCGCCCATCGTAAAAACTCTTTCACTTTTTCCGAGCCGTGCACGTGTCCTTCAACAACCGGAAGCCCCTGCTCTCTCGCCCAGCGACGATTACCGTCAAGAATGAGTCCGATGGAGTGCGGCACGCGCGCATCAGTCATAGTTGATTTCAAAGGACGCATACTCGCCGGTTTTTGGTGAGAATGCAACGGCAACGTCATCCACGCGCGCAAGCAGTGGACCTTTTTTGAGTTCTTGTACATACATATCAAGCGCTCCGCGCGGACCCTCGGCAATAACACGCACGGTGCCGTCCGGCTCATTGGCAACCTCCCCGACAAGCCCAAGTCCTTTGGCTTTTCTTTGTGCGAAGTCTCTAAACAGCACCATCTGCACTCTGCCCTGGACAACCGCCTCCATTCGCTCCATAGACTTTTAAATATAGCGCGTTTCAGGTAAGGTAGCCGTATCGGGCGATTAGCTCAGTTGGTTAGAGCAACGAGTTTACACCTCGAAGGTCGGGGGTTCGAGTCCTCCATCGCCCACCACAGGTTCTAGTCGAACGAAAATGTTCTTGGCTGATTTATTACGTACCCCGTTTGCTTCTTTGTTTTGATTCGGCCGTCTGTTTGACCTGACGTGGTACCGCGCTTCTGCCGGCAAGTACTCTCCGTGCTTTTCGCCTGAGTCTGCGCGCCCTGCGCTGTTCCCCGTGCCGTATTGCTCGGTGCTCCCTCCCTTGTTCAAAGGCCGCGTAACCGAGCGTAGCATCTTGGGCGGCGGCTAAATAATCGAGGAGTGGCGCTCTTGCATCATTGACCGCATTCGTGAGCTTCTCAAGATTTATGCCCTCCGTTTGATGTCGAACGATTCTTGGATGCACCCCGCTTGATGGCACCCGCTCAAACGACACATACGGTGCAGTATTCAAAAGGTCGCGATACTCGCGTTCAAGAACTGATTTCACAAACCGCAATAAATCAGACGCTTTAATAGCTTTTTCTTTATATGCTTCAAGCGCGACAAGAGTTTTTTTGAGCTGTTCCTTCGGAGGAATATCTTTCCTTGTGATCTCTCTCATGGAAGATATGAGGGAGGCGTGAGCTTCGCTATATATGTTCCTCACCTCTTCGGCAATGTCCTTGAGTGTGAGGCGCACTTCTTTAGTGGATCCATCTTCATCTGTCTCGGTAAAAGGATGTGCTTCTTTGAGACCTTTATTACCTTGTTCAAGAATTTTAAGCGCATGAATAAATTCACCAAGTGCATGGTCCACTCCGCCGTTATCTGAACGTGCAACCTCCTCAACAAGCGCGTCCACATTTACATCAAGATTACGTTTAGCCTCCAGAAAAATAGCGGCGATCAGAAGCCGTTCTCTATCTTTGGTTTTGAGATGTTCGCGTACACCTCTTCTCCCAAGAATCTCCTCCTCCATGTTTGAACCTATAAAATCTTCTATTGCTTCTGGTCGCATACCAAGAAGCTGTCCTGTGTCGTTGCGTCCTCTATAGCCACCATACAGTCTGTGCTGGGACTCAAGTGCGAGATCTGTCGCCTGTTCTCCGTGTCGGTGTTTCTTCTCTTCTCGTTTTGCTTTACCTTCTTCAGCAGCGGCTCTCGCATACAAAACCGCGGCGTGGATTTTGTCAAAGATATTTGGTCTTTGTTTTGTTTCTTTCTTGTTCTTTGTTGTCTCCTGACGCAATCCTTCATGCATATCTTCAGTATATATGAACGGTGGTGCTGTAATTATACACTTCGCGCGAAGTGTATAATTACAGCACTGCAAAGCAGTGCGAGGAGACGAAGAAAGCCGGAGTGCGAGGCGGGGTCGCGGAAATGTTCAGCAGAGCATTATCCGTGACCAAGTCCCTCAGCGCGCACTGCAAAACAATCAGAGAGCGCCCTACTTATAAAGCGGCCCGCCCTCTGCAGGCTCATTTTCTGCGCTGCTGATGCGGGTGAAATTTCCATCAGTCTGATGCGGCCCTAGATATTCTGGAAAAAGAGGGTGCGGCTCTCCCTGTTCGCGAAGCTCGGACGTCGCAGGGCTTTGCAGGGACTCATAGACGTCAAGCTCATCTGGATTTAGCGCGCCACCGTCTGTTTTGCTTATCGCCGGTCGCTCCAATGCGGCAGCCTGCACGGAAGCATATCCTGCAGCAAGGCCGGAAAGTGCAAGGGCGGCGAGCGCAAACCTAATCTTGTCGGCCGCCGAAGGTTTCTTGGATATCCGATACTGCTCAAAGAGTGCGTCGGCCGCGTCCAAGCCATCTTGCACACGATTATTGATATCCAAGAGCTCCCCTTCCGTGAGCTTTTTGCCATATTCGGAACGCGCCCTATCAATGAGTGCGTCTTCCAACTGCTGCTCGGTCACCCTGCCGTAGGGAAACCGCCCAAGCACAACGCTCAATTTCCTGTCTGCCTCCCGGGTGCTCATTCTCCCTCGCTCTCTGATATGCTTAAATGAATCTTTAAGCTGTTCTCGCTCTGCGGGAGTAAGTATGCGTTCTTTACTTTCGGTGCGCTCCAGCTCAAGTCGCTTTGCTTCTTGCCGCCGCGCGCGCTCTGTGAACATAATCTTGTACTGTTCCGCCGCCCAGTCCAAAATCTCCTTCGGATCTTCTCTTCGCGCGCGGATGTAGGTAAAAATAGTGTGAATAGCTCGGTCAACGAGCTCCTTGCTCGGCTCTTCTTCCGCCCTGATGAATTCTTTGCCGACGGCCATCAGCTCTTTGAAGGTTTCTTCGCGAGAAAGCACGGGTAGTTCCTTAATGTAGTCAAGCGTGTCTTCGTCAAATAACGTGAGAGGCAATTCTATCGACGGCGATAGTAACCCTGACTCCTGCGCAGAAGACTGCTCAACATCCGACGCTTTCGTTTCGTCTTCTTCCACAGTCGTCCTTCTGGTCTCCAATTCTATAATCTTTGGTTCGCGACGCGCCGGGCGCACTCCGAACACAAAATCTACCGCTGAATCAAGAAACGTCTTGTGTCCTTGTTTCTTTGGTAGGCGTGCGGAAGGTGTGATGTCCGGCAGCGCGACTCCCGGACCTTGCGCCATGAGCTCCTGCAAGTGTCGCTCAACTTCTTCTATGGTCGCTCGCACTCGGCGCATCTTTTCTCTTTGCACTTTGGGATGTGGCCCAATGACCACCTCCTTGACGACCGTGAGCGGTGTGGCTGGTGGTTCAAATTCTCCGAGCGTTTCCTTCGGCACGCGCCCTTGAGCAAGCCGTGCCGACACCTCTCGGAGTTTTTTTAGACGCTCTTCTTTTTCGGCAAATGGTTGCGTACGGTCAAATGCTTCCAGCGCACCTTTCTTTTTCATCTGTTGCCGTTTTCGTCTTTTCTCTTTCTGTACGCTCTTCTCAAAATGTTCTATTTGCGCCTTGAGACGTCGGCTTTCTCCGGTGGTTCCTTTTCGTACTTCTTTGTATTTCTGAGGATGCGCTTCACGCATGCTTTCAGTATATATGACGGTGTGCCCAAGAGAGGATTTGAACCTCCAACCCGTTACAGGATACGCTTCTGAGGCGTACGCGTATACCAATTCCGCCACTTGGGCCTGGTGCCTCCGGTAGGAATCGAACCCACATCAACTCCTTAGAAGAGAGCTGCTCTATCCATTGAGCTACGGAGGCTTTTCTACAGTACTAACGGTCGCGCGACGGGTCAATGAACTCGTACTCGTTTCTATAGCGACTCTCCTCCCCCGCCCGCTCGCTAAAAAGTGCTTTTGCTTCTTCAATGGCGCGCGTGTTCACGGTCTCTTGCGCGGAACCTGTCGTGGAGAAATCGCTTGTGAGCACATTGAGGAAAAACCACGCATTCCACGCAAGACTTGCAAGAACGAGCATGCCCGCGATTGAAAGCAGCACCATCCAATCGCGGGACGGGCGTATTGTTTCCCCGTAGGAAAGTCCGGATATCAGTTTTGTAAACGAACGGAAATCGGTTGGAGTCTTCATGGTGTTTCTGGTGCGCTGACGAGCAGTGTGAGAGCCGCCGTCCAGCTCCCATCTCCGGTCGTATCAAGCGTAAGACTGTCGGTTGCACTCCCGTACCGACCGTACTCAAGAGCGCCGAGCGTCTTCATGACGGCGCTAAACGTGCCACTAAAAGAAAGTGCAAGAGACAGTTGTTCTTTGGTATTGGTTTCGGTGACGGACAGCACAGAAACGGCAGCCCCGAACGCATCTCCCGTGCTTTCGACGTCTTCAAGAAAAGCAACAATGTTGTTGGTGGGAACAAAGTGACTTGCAAGAGAGGTTTCATCAGCTTCAAGCGCCGCAAAAACATCCTGGCCTCGTATAAGCTGTGTTTGTTCGTCATGTTTTTGTGCGATGTCGACTTCAAGCGCCGTGACGCGTGACGCGGCGCGGTTGATTTCAAAAAACCACGCAAGGTATGCCCCGACACATATGAGTGCGAGCATAAGAGACAAAATGCAGTGAATAAAAGCTGGAGATTTCATGGCGTAAGAGTGCCAGTAAGCGTTATGACAAATGAAATATCTGTCTCCTGTGCATACACTGAGAGCGGGAGATCGGCTTTGGTGACAAATGGGAGCGCAGAGACGCGTCCATGATATTGCCGAAGCGTTTCCCGTGTCGCCGCCGTTCCCGATATGCTCATTTCTCCCTCGCCGCTTACCGGAGGTGTAACGGTAAAGCCGCGAATGCTGATGCCGTCTGATGGTACTGATAGCACTCCTTGTATGACGGCGGACGTGGACGGACGTTTTGCAAGAGATAGCAACGCGTCTGCTTTGACTGTAAGCGCCTGTCTTCGCGTCGATAGTGTCTGCTCGGGAGATTCGGAGAGCGCTGAAGTCAAACCATCAAGGTGTGCGTGTCGCGTTTTGACTTCCTCGGACAAATATACATACGAAGGAGCAAGAAGTGCGCTATGTATCACGACGAGAAGTGCAACCGTGAGCGCTCCAAGCGTGCACAAGCGAAAGAAATACTCGCGGCGAAATGCGCGTATTCGGTCAATTGGCAAAAGATTGGTGAGCTCCGACATACGTTATGGGTACTCGCGAAGAGCAAGCCCGATTGCGGTGCCGTAGGCTAGAGATTCGGTATAGGCAAGCGGAGGAAGCCATGCGCTTTTCGGAGCAAAGTTGGCAAACACATCGCCGAGCGCAACCGGCACTTTAAGCGACGCTTCAAGGTATTCTGGAAGTCCAAGAACGGTTGCATTCCCACCGACAAGAACGACGCGTGTTACCGGGTCTCCTCCCGCGTGCGACTGCCAATATTCAAGACGTTTTACAATTTCGTCACGAATAACCGATACGGTTCCGAGCATCGCCGCTATGTATTCTTCGTTTCCGACACCCGGCGCTATGCCTTTTTCTGCCTTTACTTTCTTCGCATCTTCCTCGGAAACGCCGAAATATTTCATGACGGCAAGCGTGAGCGCATGGCCACCGATATCAAGGGTGGTAACAAAACGCGGAATGCGTTTGGTTACCACAAGAAGCTTGGTCGTAGTCTTGCCAATGTCAATGATGAGGACCGTTTCTTTGTCTCCACGGGGAAGAACGGCGCGCGGCAGAGAAAACGTCTCGCTTTCTATCGCGCGCACGCGAAGCCGCGACTCATCAAGGACGGAGAGCGTATCTTCCACCACGCGCCGTGCGTATCCGGTGCCGACGACACGAACGCCCTCATTGCTTTCGCCAACCGATGCAACGTCAAAGATAACTTCCGAAGAAGGGAGCGGCACGTACTCATCAAGATGTTGTTCAACGGCAATCCGCTCTTCCTGTCCGTTTCCTTTTGGCACAACCGCTTCAAAAAGATACCCGCGTGCTTCGGGAAGCGTGACGTTTGCCGTGTGAATGTGATTTCGTTCTGCGAGCGATTTTAATCCGACGACCACCGCATCGTGGTCTTGTATCTCTCCCCCAACAACCGCTCCGGCAGGCAGGGGAAACTCGTCGTACGCGGAAAGCTCAAGTCCGTGTGTGCGCTCCACGATAGTGGCAATTTTGATGCCGCTCGTTGAAATATCAATCCCGGAAGTCGGAAGCGACAGGTAGTGCGGCGGTGCAAATTCAACACGAAGGAAACGCGAGAAAGCGTTCATTACTGCTGATTATACTCTAGTGTGCAGATGTGCCGGGTGGCACGGGGCGATCAGGTGTGAGAAATGAAAACGTCTCGCCTGTGCCAACGGCAAACAGCATGCCGTTACTTTCAAAACCTTTGATGGTACGCGGCTCAAGATTCGTCACAAACGCAAGCTGACGACCAACAAGCGACTGCGCACTCTCCACATAGCCGGCAATACCGGACACTATCTGGCGCGGCTCTTCTTCCCCAAAATCAACTATGAGTTTTAGAAGCTTTTCTGTATCAGCAATACGCTCGGCACTTTTGACTGTGCCGATGCGCACTTCGATTTTTGAAAGGTCATCAAGTGTTGCCATGATGTTTTGAAAGATACGACGTCAGTATAAGTGCGGCGGCTTTTGCGTCCACCACTCCCGTGTCCGTGCGATTCCCTTCTAAATCTCTTCTGGCTTCCTGTGTCGTCAAGAGTTCCGTCTCGTAAAAAATGGGCAGTTCCGTGAGTGAATGAAGACATTCGCCAAGAGCGCGTGCTTCGCGCGCGACAAGATTTTCCTGTCCGGAAAAATCAACGGACTCCCCGATAACCACACCGTCCACTTTTTCTTTGACAATGATTTCTTCGAGCACAGCCGGAAGCTCTTTGGTGTTCACAATAACCGAATGCGGGAAACCCATGGTTCCCGCCTCGTCTGAAAGCGCGAGCCCCACCTTCTTCGTACCGAAATCTATCCCAAGATACCGCATGATAGACTCATTATATATGTGGAACCCACTTTTAGGGGATCCTCTGGTCGGGCCTCTAGTCGCTGGCCTTGGGCTTGGCATTCTCTTTCCGTTTGTGTTTCTCCTGCTTATCGTCTGGACATTTGCGTGGAAAGCCATTGCACTCTGGCATGCGGCTAGAAATCGCCAGCGCATTTGGTTCGTTGTTCTTCTCCTTGTTCCGAACACGCTCGGTATTCTGGAAATAATCTATCTCAAGTGGTTTGAGAAAAACGAGAACAAAAAAGGCACTACCGACCTCTTTCCCTTCATTAAAGATATCCGTGGTAAGGTGTCCGCGCGGATGAAAGCATCCGCGCCGGAAGAGCCAGGGCCGGTATAAAAACGGAGGAGTGGTCGGGTGTTGTGTGGCCAAATGAACTAAAAAATCTAAAGCTACTGTGTCCAAATTGTCACGCAGAAGAACATTACCTTGAGGGCAGTTGGTTCAGTGGTAGGATACAGAGCGATTAGACGGGAGGGTTGCGCCGAATGGTAAGGCACCGGTCTTGAAAACCGGCGGGTGAAAACCCTTAGAGGTTCGAGTCCTCTACCCTCCGCCAGTTAGGAAATGAAGTCAAGGCCAGAAGCGGGCTTTTCTAAATCTTTATGAAATACTTTATCTACACACGAAAATCTACGGGGAGCGAAGAAAGACAAATCATGTCTTTGGAATCCCAGTTTTCTGAATTGAAAGAATTTGCCGCCAAAGAAAAACTTTATTAAGACACAAGTGATGAAATATATTCATGAATAAAGATATTCAAATATACAACGATTCTCAATCCGGAGAGGATAGAAAAATCTGCAACTTGCTTGCAAAGGAAATTAGCCGTGGCTTGCCCGAAGCAGAAAATAAAATCTGGCATCGCACTGCCGTATGGTTTTTGGACGAGAACCCTATTGTTGGATACAGTAAACAAAAAGCAGGTATTCGATTGATGTTTTGGAGCGGGGCAAGTTTTGATGAACAAGGGTTGGAAGTGCGGGGAGGAAAGTTTAAAGACGCTTCTATTTTCTACAATACGGTTTCGGAAATCAAAAAAAGTGATGTAAAGCGTTGGCTGAAAAAATCCAAGGATATTCAATGGGACTACAAAAACATCGTCAAACGAAAAGGGGTTTTGAAAAGGCTAAACCGGCAATCATAAAAATACATGGTAAAGCTAAACAAAAAATTCACGTCAAAATTGAAAAAATACCCCG
>JAKEFE010000017.1 GCA_022616215.1 Candidatus Parcubacteria bacterium
CGCGCGGAAGACCCGTGGCAAGGTCGCGCCCGCGCACGGGCCACTCAAGCTTCGTGTCAAGCGGAAGCACCGCGCCGATGGCAATTTTTACTTCTTCCGCCGTTTTTTCTCCGATAACAAGTTGAAATTCGCTTCGCACATACTCAATGATATTTTCATTGAAACGATCCCCGGCTATCCGCGAGCTTTTTGACGTTACCGGCCCGCCGAGCGAAATAATGGCGATGTCAAGCGTGCCGCCGCCGATATCAAGCACCATGGTGCCCATCGGCTCGTTGACCGGAAGCTTGGCGCCGATAGCACCTGCCATCGGCTCTTCAACGATGTACACTTCGCGCGCTCCGGCAGACATGGCCGCATCGCGCACTGCACGGCTTTCAACGTTCGTCACGCCGGTCGGCACGCCGATGACGATGCGAGGGCCAAAAAGGCGGGGGCGATCGCCCTGCGCTTTGCGGATGAGATAGGAAAGAAGTTCTTGGGTAACTTCAAAATCGGAAATAACACCGTGAGAGAGGGGGCGCACCGCGCGAACGTGTGCGGGCGTTTTCCCCAGCATCATCTTCGCCTCTTTCCCTATCGCAACTACCTGCCCTGTTTTGTCGTTCACCGCGACCACGGTGGGTTCGTTTAACACGATTCCCCTGCCTCGGATATACACCAGGGTGTTTGCGGTCCCCAAATCAATGCCGATGTCAGTTGAGAAAATGGAATTCTTTGCAATGTGTTTTTTCTTTGCCATTGTTCACCTCGCTAACAACTCATCTCGCGAAAGCTTCTTCACTTCTCCAGTGGCGCGACTTACAAGCTCAACCATTCCCGAAGACGCCGTTTCTTTACCGACATTGACACGCCACGGAATACCGATTAAATCTGAGTCTGCAAACTTCTCTCCTGCGCGCACAGCACGGTCATCATACAGAACACTCATGCCGCGTTTCTCCATATCGGCATAGAGTGTGTTTGCAAAAGCGATTGATTCTGCATCGTCCGGGAGGAGAGAAAGCAGATGATAGGTGTAGGGAGCAACACATTCCGGCCACACAATTCCTTTTTCATCGGAGAGCACCTCAACAATGGTCCCCATGAGCCGTGTGACACCAATGCCATACCCTCCCATATAAATTGATTTGCTTTCGCCTCGTTCGTCTTGGTAGTACAACCCAAATGGGTCGGTAAACTTGGTTCCTTGCTTGAAGATATTTCCTACTTCAATAGATTTCTTTTGTACGAGATCTTTCTTGTGTACACCAAGTTCTGCCAGCACTTCATCCGACATCACCTCTTCGTTTATCGCTATGTTGTTTTTCTGATCAAGATACACCGTGTCTTCTCCCTCTTCAGAAAGCGTCTGAAATTCATGCGAAAACTGCGAGAAAGTGCCTCCCGTGGCAAAAGTAACGTACGTCTTGTCTTCGATACCGCAACGCTTAAAAACATTCATGTAAGCCTCCATCACCTTTGAATAGAACGCGTCTTGTTCTTCTTCGGTTCGGTTGAAGGAATAGAGATCCTTCATTAAGAATTCGCGGCCGCGCATGATGCCACTTTTAGAGCGCAGTTCGTTGCGGAACTTGGTCTGGATTTGGTAGACGTACACCGGCAAATCCTTGTAGGACTGTATGTGTTCAGTGAGGACATTGACCAACTGCTCGTCGTGCGTGAAGCCAAGCCCAAGCTCCGTGCTGTCCTTGAGTCTCGTTTTAAACCACACATCCACCACCTCATCGTCCCAACGATTCACTTTTTCCCATACTTCTTTTTTTTGGAGTGTGGTTAGAATAAGTTCCTTCCCTCCTATTGCGTTCATTTCTTGCCGGATGATGTCAATGATGTTGTTGAGGACACGAAGACCAAGCGGCAGGTACGAGTAGACCCCTGCCATTTCTTTGTGGACGTACCCGGCGCGGATGAGAAGTTGTGCATTCTTCGCTACCTCGTCTTTGGGCGCCTCCCGTCTGGTCTTGGTAAAAAGCTCGGATTGCCTCATGTGGGCCAGTATACGGCCCTCCGCTCATGAGGGCAAAGAAGAACCGGCGTAGCCTGTGGGGCTACGCCGACAGTCTCGTCATTCGCTTCCCTCACGAAGCCTCGTGAGGAGATAGAATTCGAGCGGGTCTTGGAGACAATCGACGTGATCGTTCATCCACGCCTGCTGTCCCCGCGTTCGCGGTGGCACTCCTTCAGGGAGGCCGGGGAACCTCTCAGTGTTTTTATACTCCTCCCGAGGGTGTCTTTCTATGAAGCAAAGACACCAATCGCTTCGGACTTCCGAATCAGCTCGGGAACTTGGCGGTGATTCGCTTCCTGACAGTACTGAGAAGCACGCCAGAAGAGCGATAAGTGCTTGTTGCATGAGCGCACCTTTCGCGCGGGCGCATTGCCCGCATATGGGTATCTTATTACGAAAGCAGTTTCAACACATCAGATGCAGTTACGACGAGCATAAGGAGGATGAGGGCCGCAAATCCGATGCCGTTGAATGCAACAGAAACTGACTTTGGGATACGCTTACGCGTTACCCATTCAATAAGAACAAAGAGGAGGCGGCCACCATCAAGCGCCGGAATGGGAAGCACATTGATGAGGGCGAGGTTTATAGAAATGACTGCGGTGAGAGTAAGAAGAGCGATAAGGCCAGTATTTGAGGCTTCCCCCACTGCGCCAGCAATACCAAGAGGCCCTGATACTTGGGAGAGGTCCGCAGTTAAGGTGAATAGGCCTATGAAAAAGTGTGTGAGTCCTACGGCCACCTGCCCGGTGACCGACCAGGTGAGGAGAAATCCTTCTATCGGGGCCTGCCACCACGAGACCGGAACGGTGCCTACCGAGGCAACGCCTACCCCAAGGGCAAGACGTTCTGGCTCGCTGGCAATGACTCCTGCCTGCGGCGCGGCAGAAATTAAGACTTCTTCTCCTTCACGCTCTACCAGGAGCGTTATCGGCTCGCCAGTGCTCTCCGCTATGAAAGAGGTAAACGCTCCTGAACGTATGTCCGTAAGTTCCTCATCACCTTGGAATGCTTTTGTTATGACATCACCACGCATGAGAGTAGCTTCAAAAGCAGGAGATCCTGGCAGCACTTCCGAAACTATCAGTTTCGCGTCTGTCGCGCCCGCCGCTTCCGCATCGCTCAACACGCGCGGCATTCCGAGTCCAAGCGTGATGGAGAGAAGCACCCACGCCAAAAGAAGGTTCATTGCAATACCCGCAATCAAAGTGAGCGCCTGAAGAAGATGAGGTTTTGAGACAAATGAATCAGCATCTGCCTCCTCCCCGTCTTCGCCGTAAATTCTTACGAATCCACCAAATGGCAACCAGTTAAGGGTGTATTCCGTGCCGTCTTTTTTTGCAAGTGTGAGCGCACGCGGCGGATAGCCGATACCAAATTCCTCAACCCTCATGCCAGACCATTTGGCCACGAGAAAATGGCCGAGCTCATGTACCACAATGAGCACCACAAGAATAATGATAAAAATGAGAATGCTCATTGAGAAATGTCCTGCTGTTTTTTGGACAGGAGCGTATCAAGAGTCACGTTTCCCGCGTCAATCATGTTCTGCACTTCGTCTTTGAGACGCGCCACCTCGTCTTTGCCCATGCCTCCTGCTTTTTCGGCCGCTTCTATGCTTTTTATTTCTTCGGCGCGATGTCCGCGAAGCGTTTGGCGCGCCTCCTCAAGCTTTTGTCCGGCAAGTTTGGTGAGCATGGCGCGGCGCTCGGCGGTGAGTTCGGGAAAAATAACGCGAAGTCCCTGCTCGTCGGTAACAACCGACACGCCCAAATCGGCTTCGGTAATTGCTTTCTCAATAGCCTTCCCTACTGACGTGTCCCACGGCACGATGCGAATAGTGCGTGCGTCTTCAATTGAGACGGATGCAAGCTGGGCAAGCGGCGTGCGTGCGCCGTACGCTTCCGGTTTTATACCGTCAAGGAGCGCCGCGGAAGCGCGTCCTGTGCGAATGGTTGAAAACTCGCGGGACAGCCATTCCTCCGTTTCTTTGATATTCGTCTTTAGTGTTGAAAAGTCGTATGCCACAGATGGTTCATTGTATCAAATTTTTCGGCATCACCAAAAGAAGGTGTTCCAAAATCGGCTTCAACGGAGCGGAACGTTCGTGGAGTATCGGTATAAAACGGTCAAGATCAAAGAGGAGCGCGGTGAGTTCCGGATCAGCATGTTTTGCTCGCGCCGCGTACGCGGCGCGAGCCACCCCCTCGGCAAGCGCGAGCGCTTCTACACGAGCTCCCTGTTTTTCATCCGGGTCGTCAGATTTTGCACGATCTAAAATGTCTGAAATCACCTTCTCGCGCTCCTTTTTCCCACCCATAACAAATCCCTCTGCAACACCAAGGATGAGCGACCTCGTAGGTCGCTCATCCTCTATGGATGTCGGACGTCCATAGTTGGGGAGCGAAAGCATGCGAGAACGGAGCGTAGGAAGAAGAGTGCCTTCCGAAGGCACAACGAGTATGAGATATGTCCCTTCTGGCGGTTCTTCAAATGTTTTAAGGAGCGCGTTTTGCGCCTCGTGGAAAATACGATGGACGGCCAGCAGTATCAACTGTGTGCTCCCCCGCACCGGAGTACGGGATGCCATCTGGCACACTATTCGTGCATCCTCCACGGAGAATAATCCGTACCGCAGGACGACAACATCAGGATTTCCTGAAACAGGAAGGGAAAGCTCACGTTCGGCAAAGCCGAGCGCGAGCTCTATTCCCTTTTCTGTATCGCCTGCATAAAAATAAGCGTGATGTCTCATTAGCTCTTCGAGATAATGCTCTTCTTGTACGTATCAAGGTGCTTGAGCGCCACTCCAGTCCCACGCGCAACACAAAAGTACGCACTGTCTGCAAGTTTTCCAGACACTCCGGTACGTCTAAAGATGAGTTCCGGCATATTGCGCAACTCTGAAGAACCGCCAGTGAGAATGATGCCGTTATCGATGATGTCGCTTGCAAGTTCGGGCGGTGTTTCGGCAAGCACGCGACGCACCGCGTTCATCATGTCGCGCAGTTCGCGGCTCATGGCTTGCACCACTTCGTTTGTTTTGAATTCAACGGTGCGCGGAAGGCCGGTTACCAAGTCACGACCCTTAACAGGCATGATGAGTTCCTCTCCTACAGGAACCGCAGACCCTATGGTTATCTTCACCTCCTCTGCCGTCTTATCTCCAATGGAAAGGTTGTACTGTTTCTTTGCGTAATCAATTATTGCTCTATCAAGCGCATTTCCCGCAACTTTCACCGACGTTGAGGCAACAATGCCGCCAAGAGATATCACCGCCACGTCTATCGTTCCGCCGCCTATGTCCGCCACCATGCGCCCCGACGGTTCGTGAATGGGAATACCCGCGCCGATGGCTGCAAGTATCGGTTCTTTGACCACAAAGGCATCTTTTGCTCCTGCTTTTACTGCCGCCTCAATGACCGCGCGTTTTTCCGTTGAGGTAACCCCAGCCGGAACAGACACGAGCACGGTCGGTTTCCAGATATTAAAAGGTCCGAGCGCACGGCGCATAAAGTAACGAAGCATCGCTTCGGTAACGCGGTAATCGGCAATGACGCCGTCTTTCATCGGCCGATACGCAATGATGGAGTCTGGCGTTCGGCCGACCATCTTTTTTGCTTCCGCGCCAATGGCAACGATTTTATTGTTTTCGGTTGAAACGGCGACCACGGATGGTTCGTTAATTACCACTCCTTTCCCCGGCACAAATACCAGCACATTGGTCGTTCCTAGATCAATGCCGAGCCTTGGTGAGAAAAATGCCATGGTTGCCCCATGATACCCCAGCGGACGCCAATGTGCAGAGCGGGCTCATTTTTGCTAGCATGTCGGGAATGGAATGGATTTTGAAGGGTCTAAAAAGCCACTGGCCGATACTCCTCGTGAGTTTTGCCCTCATTCTGCCGGTCGCTCTCTATGGAGCCGGCTACCGTGTGACCGCAGGAGGATTCACGCAGGTGGGAACGCTCGTGGTAACCGGTCTTCCTTCAGGATCTACTGTCTACACCGATCAGGCGCGCCGTACATATTCCGCAAACGGAAAGGCAACGATAGATCTTTTGCCGGGAACACACGCGGTTATTGTGGATGCGCCGGATTTTCACCCATGGGACGAGCTTTTCTTGGTCCATGCAGGAGCGGTGACGGAACTTCGTCCTCTCCTCGTCCGAGCGGCGCTCGCCCCGCGAAAACTCACCGGTGAAGAGCGCACGCGAGCGGCGGCTGTTATTTTGGCATGGACACTTCCGACCAAGGAAGCTCCGCTTTCCATGAAAGGCGGCTGTGCGCTTGTGTATGTGCTTGATAACCGCATCGTTGCCGAGGCATCTACCACTCCTTCCTGCGCACCTCCGGTCTTTCTTTCGTGCGAGACAGAAGAAACGAATGGGGGCGATCTGTGTTCACCAACGATTATCTTTTCTCCGAATGAACGCCTTGAGTCCGTGTCGGCATTTCCCTCTCGCGACGACGCTCTTGTCATCGCGGCAGGCGGTTCGTCCTATGTGGTTGAGCTTGATCCGCGCGAGCCACAGTATTTCGCCCCGCTCATGAAGGGGCCGCGGATGCGAAGCGCGCCGTGGAGCGAGCAGTCAATCGTCATTTCCGATACAAAACAGGTCTACGAACTGCCCCTATAATGACGCGATGAAACACATCGGTGACGTCGTCCGAAAACTTGAAAAAACGAAGGAGCGAAAAACCGAACGAGGAGAACTGATGCGGTATTTTCGCACATACCTAAACGCCGCCCGCGCGAAAGACGGCTTGCCGCTTATTTCTATGTCCCGTATGGGCTATATCCTCGAAGGCATCCCGACCAAAGACCTCTATTATCTTAAAAGCGTATGCGACAAGGCACAACACTTCAGCAAGAAGTTTTGGTGGGAAATAGATCCCAAAAAGCATGTGCCGGAAAACCCGTTCTAAATTTGATATAGTCCCCCTATGCAAATTGTTCAAACAGGAGACCCTGTGCTCCGAAAGGTTGCCGAACCTGTTTCCGACAACGAGTTCGGAACGAAAACACTTGCGGGCATTCTTGAAAAGATGGCGAAGGCGCTTCTACCCGAAGAAGACCGCGTATCGGTCGGCGTGGCGCTTGCGGCTCCACAAATCGGCATCGGGAAACGCATATTCATCGTTCGGCACGACCGGGTAGACCCCTCATATCGCACGGATGCAAAAGAAAAACTGCCCGCAGAAATTGGGGTATTCATTAATCCCGAAATCATCCGCACGTCACGAAAGAAAGTAGATTCCTACGAAGGATGTCTTTCGGTCAGGCACAAATTCGGCTTTACGAAACGCTATGAGCGGGTAACCGTGCGCGCCACCGACGAGCACGGAAAGACGTTTACCCGCGGAAGCGGCGGACTCTTGGCGCAGATTTTCCAGCACGAAATAGACCACTTGAACGGCGTGCTTTTCATTGATCACGCTGTAGAGGTGCGCGAAGTGCATGACGAAAAAAGCGATGACGCATAAATTTGTTTATTTTGGTACGCCCTACGTTTCAAGCGACACGCTTGAAATCCTTGTCGCGCACGGGTTTGTTCCTTCGCTCGTGGTAACGTCACCGGACGCGCCGAAGGGACGCGGCATGGAGGTCACTCCCTCCGAAACAAAAATGTTTGCACAAAACGCAGGACTCTCTGTCATTGCGCCGGAGAAACATACTGCAGACGTTGTTGACGACATTAAGAAAATCGGAGCCACGTATGCGCTCGTTGTTGCGTACGGAAAAATCCTCCCGCAGTCGCTTATTGATGCATTCCCTCTTGGCATTTTAAACATTCACTACTCGCTTCTTCCCAAATACCGCGGCGCTTCCCCTGTTGAATGCGCGCTTCTTCACGGGGACACGGTAACCGGAGTTGCGATACAGAAAATGGTAAAAGAACTTGATGCCGGTGATATTCTCGCAATCAAAGAAGTGCCCATTGAGCCGCATGAAACGGCACGTGAGCTGCGTCCGCGCCTCGTGAAGCTTGGCGCAGAGCTTCTGGTAGACGTACTGCCATCATTTGAAGACGGGACTATAGCGCTCACGCCCCAAGACCACTCACAGGCAACGCGGTGCGGAAAGATTGCAAAAGAAGAGGGACTCCTTGACTTTTCCGAAGATGCGAAAACAAATTGGAACAAATACCGCGCGTACGCGGAGAGTCCCGGCACCTACTTTTTTCTCAACGGCAAGCGCGTGAAAATAAAAACCGCGAGATTCGAGAACGGACAATTTATCCCGCTGCGGGTTGTTCCGGAAGGAAAGCGAGAAATGGATTACGTAGATTTCGTAAAATAAAATCACGATTTTCAGAAATCAACATCAAAAATCTTGTGCGGGGAACGGTGGCCGGAAATCATGCGCACCTTCCCCACCGGAACACCAAGGCGTTCTGCCAGTAGTTCTCGCACTCGTATATTCGCCAAGTTACGCTCGGCCGGTTCGCGCACTGAAATGGTGTATGTTTTTGCGTCCGTTTCTATTATGGACTCACGCTTGGCGCTTGGTCGTGCGTCCACACGTACATAGGTCATCCCTTGCGTCCGAACCCGCGCAGGAATTCTTTTGCCATACGGCCTCCTTTTCGGAAGAGATTTTCGTCTTTTTTCTTTGTGGCACGAAGCTCGCGTGACAATTCATTGACCGCTTCGTCAACGGCGTTTTCTAGCGTGTCGTGCAGAGACTCTGCCCTGTAGGTCGCGCCTTTTACATCAAGATTAATTTCTGCGCGCCATATTCTTCCGGTCTGCTGGCCGCCAACAGCTCTTCCGAGTTCAACTTTCGCGTACGCTACCTCTTCCCTTCCGCGGAAATATTTTGCGAGTCCTTCAATCTTTTGCGTTGCGAGCTCGCGGAGCTCCGGCAGAACATCAAACCCAGTTTCCTTGAACTGGATGTTCATTCTTCAACAGCGAGTACGGCTCCGGTGGCAATTTCAATAATCACATCGGTTTCCGGGCCATTCGTTGCATCAACCTCAACCACATACGTCTGTTTCCCGAATTTTGTCTCAATCGCGACATCCGTTACCACGCCGGGCACGCGCGCAAGCGCAATTGCTTTGGCCTCGGCTTCCGTAACCGGTTTAGACACTCCTCCCGCAGAAGCTCCAGACTCTTCGGGCTGAATTGCGGCCGGCATTTTAGGATCGTCGGAAACATTCTCGGTTGCTCTAACCGGTGCACCGGAGAGTGTTGAAACTGGTGCGGGAACTCCCGTTTTCACAGAAATGAGCTCTACACGCTCATTGTCCTCCGTGTCAACTTCAAGTACGACGGCTCCTACGTTCGCGCAGTAGTACTTATGTTCAAGTGCCTTTTTATCAAGCGGCGTGTAGTCAAGCGTCTTCACACAGCCGGAATATGTCCCAAAAGGTACGGTGACCGTTTCGTTTACGGCAAGCACTTCCCCGCGGTCTTCCGCTTCGCCCTTATAGTATTCCTGCCAGTAAGAATCTCCTACTTTAGGATTTCCCTTCATAATAATGCCTGCTTGTGCTCCGTCTACGCCTGCCTCCCACGAACCCGCGGTCGTTACCAATTCCCCATCTTCATATTCGGCAGTGATTTCTCCCAGATACCACACATTCCCTTCTCTATCCTGCGCATACCAGTCATCAGTGTCCTCGATAAGCTCGCCGTTGAGGAACACCTGATCGCGCGCGACGACTGCCGTAATCCCCATAACTATCTTATTCTCTGAAGTGACCGTAACCACAGTGCGTTCGGTGCCTTCTGCTTTCTTGGCTTCGTACACAAACTGCGTGCCCGGCACGAGGGTGTAGTACGGATTGTCTACACCGTCTACAAAATTCGCCGGATCGAGATTTGCTTTGTAGAAATCTCCTAGTTTTCCTTTCTTCTCGGCTTGCCAGAAG
>JAKEFE010000018.1 GCA_022616215.1 Candidatus Parcubacteria bacterium
CGCTTCTTCCATATCTTTTCTGGCCTTTAGATACGTTTTCACGGCGTCTTTTGCAGTAGGGGAAAGGAAGACGACACGGACTTTGTCGCCTTTTCCCCGCACAGAGACCTCATCTCGGGAGAGGTCAAGGTCGGAGTTCAGTGAACAAAGCTCGGAAACGCGTAGCCCTGTGGAGAAGAGGAGTTCAAGAATAGCCCTGTCCCGAAGCGCTCGTTCGTTAGCGCCGGAGGCCGAGGAAATAAGGCGGTTTAGCTCTGCGGAGGTGATGAGGTCAAGCGAACGTTCCGGGAGCTTGGCGAGCTCTATTTTCTCGGGAGAAATAGAAGGGATTTCACGCTTTCGTAGGAATTTCAGGAACGCTCGAATGGCGATGAGGTAGTAGTTCTGGGTGCGGCGCTTCAGAGAGCCAGAGGTTCCCGGCTGGCGGTTAAGCCACAGCCGGAATTCACGGATTTTCTCCTCGGTGATGTCCCCTACGCCCTTAATCTGCCCCCACTCAAAAAACCGGGTGAGGTAGTGGTCGTAATTCTCAACCGTTTTCACCGCGCGTCCGCGCTCTATCTCGATGTATTCAAGAAACTGGCGCTTTAAAGACGCGGCATTCATACCGGAAGTATACCGTGGTAATATTGTGCGAAGCGACATGCGCCTTCTCACTCGTATTACGAAATACTTGCGCTTTTTAGCAAGGTGTGGTACAATGGAAACACAATGCTTACCAAGCGCGTAAAGGCGGCAACGGTCAAATCCGCGGCACGGCACGACACAGACACCGGTTCTCCGGATGTTCAGGTCGCCATTCTTACTCGGAAAATTGACGAGCTCACGCGCCACCTAAAGAAGAACGCAAAAGACAACCATTCCCGCCGCGGACTCCTCCAGATGGTGGCAGACCGTCGCGCCCACTTGCGCTACCTAGAAAAAAACGACAAGCGTCGCTACAACGCAGCTATCAAGAAGCTCGGTTTGAAGAAATAAGCCGCCTTCTCGTGGTGGTAAGATTGGTACAGGTGCACACCGCACCGCGTTTTAATATTTTTAGCAGTTATTTATATGGCAGTTATTAAACATCCAGCCCAGCGTGTGGGCGTTTTCATAGACACGCAAAACCTGTATCACAGCGCAAAACATCTCTATAAAGCACGCGTCAATTTTGCAAACGTGCTTTCTGAAGCTGTAGGCGGCCGCACGCTGGTGCGCACTATCGCCTACGTTATCAAGACCGATACCGGAGAGGAAACAAACTTCTTTGAAGCGCTCACCAAAATCGGCATAGAGACAAAAGTGAAAGATCTGCAGATTTTTGCCGATGGTGCAAAAAAAGCCGACTGGGACGTCGGGCTTGCCATTGACGCGGTCAAGCTCGCTCCGAAACTTGATACGGTGGTGCTTGCAACCGGCGACGGCGACTTTGTGCCGCTTATTGAATACCTTGACCTCAACGAAGGATGCCAAGTTGAAGTTATTTCGTTTGGAAAATCATCGTCCGCAAAATTGAAAGAAGCCGCACACGCGTTTACCGATATGTGCGAAGACCCCAAACGTTTCTTAATCGGCCATCGAGGATAAAAAGAAGAGGGGAGTGTGCAGCAGTTATACTACCTAGTAGGTATGGCAGACGACGTGCAAAACGACAACGCTCCTTCTGAGCCGCATATCCGCACGTACGCAACAGACGTTGCAAAGCTGACGGGTAAAGCGTTACCGCACGATATTCGTAACGAACCGGCTCCGAAAAAACCTGAAACGGCAAAGCCGCCATTAGAGCGTCCGGAACCGCCGCCCGCGCGCATAATCCCGCGCGCGCCGACAACAGGAGAATCGCGCGCGCAGGTGCTTGAACGTCTACAACGACGCAAAGAAACCACACCGCCTCCTACTCCTGCTCCCGCTGCATTTATGCCAATACCGCGAGCACAGACAACAAACGAAACAAAAGAGCAGGTACTTGAACGTTTGAAGCGCGCCGCTTCTGCGCCTGCGCCTGCGCCTGCGCCCATTCATACTTACAAAACTGATTTCGCAGACGAAACAAAGGCAAAAGGGGCAAGCCGCATTTCTATGGTGGCGGCGGAGCAAGACGCGCCGACGCGAGCGCCGGAAGTGGTGAAGCGACAATCGCGAACCGGTGTCTTCGCTGTTGTTGGCGGTGTGATACTGGTGTTGTTTGGCGCTGGCGCTGTTTTTCTTGCATACCGATTCGTCACGAGCGGTCCTGCCATTCCGACTGAAACGTTTATTCCTTCTCTTATTTTCGCCGATGAACGTATAGCACTCTCCGGTTCGGGAGAAGAGTTGCGACAAGGACTCATCACTGCGGGAGCTTCAACGCTGCGCGATGGAGATGTTGCGCTCGTGTATATGATGTATTCCACCACCACCAGCGAGGGGGTAACGGAAGAAAGAGTGGTCTCCGGAAACGTGCTATTTGAGGCACTGCGGCTTCCTGCACCAAACATTCTCACGAGAAACGTGGAGCCGGAAAGCACACTTGGCACGATACACGCAGGAGGAGAGATACGACCGTTCTTCATACTGAAAGTCGCCTCGTATGAGCGCACCTTTGCCGGCATGCTTTCCTGGGAAGGAACCATGGAGCGCGATCTTCGTGAGCTGTACCCTGTGCACCCAGAACCGGTGGTGGCGCCTCCGCCCAGTACCGGCACATCAACAGCAACATCCACTCCTGCGACCACCACGCCTGCACTTCCCGAACCTGCGCTACCCCGTCTTTCCTTTGTTGATGAAGTGGTAGAAAACCACGACGTCCGCGTCCTTCGCGACGGGCTCGGCCGCACGGTGATGCTCTATGGGTATCGCGACAAAGAAACACTCATCATTGCGCGTAGCGAAGTCGCCTTCTCGGAACTTCTGGAACGGCTTGCCTCCTCTCGCTAGCTGGTATACTTTGCCCGTTATGAACACACAACACTACAAAGCGCGACTTGAAGAAGAAAAAGCAAAACTAGAGACCGAACTGGAAAGCGTGGGGCGAAGAAATCCTTCAAATCCTAAAGACTGGGAGGCAGAACCGGCAGGAACGGGACAGGAGTCCGACTCGGGAGATGCAGGCATGTTGATTGAAGAATTTGAAGAAAACACCGGCATTTTGAAAGAACTTGAGACGCGATATAACGAAGTCCTTGCCGCACTGACACGCATAGAAAAAGGAACGTACGGTACGTGTGAAGTGTCGGGAGAACCAATAGAAGAGGAACGGCTCAACGCCGATCCTGCCGCGCGCACGTGTAAAGCGCACATCGACGGTTAACCTACTGTTATGAATACCTCACGACTTTCTGTGGGCGACGCACTCTCGTCCTCGTGGCGCACATTCAAATCGCGCCCGTTGATTTTTGTAAAAGCAGAGATTCTGCTCGTTGTTATTGCACTTGCCTTTAGCATCGTTACCGGCGCTCTTGATGTTGGGGGGCGCATAGCGGACACGAAAGGAATGGCGGGTGTGGCCATTATTCTTGCGCTTGCCTCTTCGGTCATCACGCTTCTCTCAATATATGTGAGCATTGTCATGAACAACATGGGCGTTATCAAGTTCTACCTCACGGCGCACGATTTCGTAGGGAGCGTAAAGCTTCGAGATTTGTGGGCACCCCATCCGTTCTGGAACTATGTGGGAACCGCTGTCCTTCTTACCATCATCGTGTTCGTCGGACTTCTTTTGCTCGTGGTGCCGGGTGTCATTGCGAGTCTTATGTTTTTTGCCGCGCCGTATCTTGTGATGGAACGCCATCTTTCCCCCATTGAGGCATTGAAAGAAAGTGCGCGTATGACCCGTGGAAATCGGTGGAATATTTTTCTTCTTGGGCTTGCCATCGTCGGCATAAACATTCTTGGTGCGCTTGCGCTCCTTGTGGGACTCCTTGTTACCGTTCCGCTTTCGTTCCTTGCGTGTGCGCACGCGTATCGCACGCTTGCGGGGGGAGCGCATGGAACACGCGCAGTCTAAAAAAGAAACGGGGGGATACGCGACGCTTTTCGCCGCGCAACCGGTTGGAGCTGCGGCAGAATTGGTTACCATTGAAGCGGATGTCACACGCGGACTTCACGCGTTCTCGGTCGTTGGACTTCCCGACAAAGCGGTAGAGGAATCGCGCGACCGCATCTCCGCCGCTATTCGTCACACAGGATTCAAATCTCCAAAATCCACCAATAAGCGCATCGTCCTTTCGCTTGCTCCTGCGGATTTGAAAAAAGAAGGTTCGCATTACGATGTGCCTCTTGCGCTGTGCTATCTTGCGGCGACCGGAGACCTGTCTCTTCCGAAAGAGCCAGCGCTGTTTGCCGGAGAACTTGCGCTTGACGGAACGCTTCGCGCCACGCGCGGCATTTTGCCGCAAGTGGTCGCCGCAAAGCGGGGAGGCATTATGTGCGTATTCGTTCCTCCGGAGAACGCAAAAGAAGCGACGCTTGCAGAACACGTTACCGTGTATGCACCCCGCACTCTACAAGAGTTGGTTTCACATGTGCGTGGAGAGAAAATGCTCACCCCGGTGTTAGCTCATCCTATGACGGCAGTTGTGCCGCCCGCAACAGACTTCGCTGACATCAAAGGACAAGAGAGCGCAAAACGCGCACTTGAAATTGCCGCAGCAGGACGACACAACGTGGTGTTGTATGGCCCGCCGGGAACCGGCAAAACGATGCTTGCACGCGCGCTCTCTGGCATTCTTCCTCCGCTTTCACCTGACGAAGTGCTTGAAGTGACCGCAATACATTCAACCGCAGGAGAACTGCAGAGCGGGCCTTTGTTTCATCCGCCGTTTCGCGCTCCTCACCACACGATTTCACATACGGCCATGGTAGGCGGTGGGGCAGTGCCAAAGGCGGGAGAAGTAACGCTCGCTCACAAAGGTGTGTTGTTTCTTGATGAGTTTGCAGAATTTGAAGCGCGGGCGCTTGAGGCACTGCGCCAGCCGCTTGAAGAGCGCACCGTTACCGTGTCGCGCGCACGGGCGACGATGACGTTTCCTGCAGACTGCATGGTGGTCGCGGCAATGAATCCGGCAGACACGCTCTCCGCCGATGCGCCAAGCGTCGTGCGCGCGGCTTTGAAACAGGCGCGAAAGATTTCCCGTCCTATCGTTGACCGTCTTGATATTTGGATTTCGGTGCCGCACATTCCGCACGAAATCCTTGCCAAGATTGGAGATGGGGAAGCGTCAGAGGCACTACGCGCGCGTGTTATCGCCGCGCGCGCGAAAGCGTACATACGAAACAATAAAGTGACGGCGCACCTTACGTCGCGCGAACTTGATGAACGTTCTGGTTTTACGGAAGAATCAAAGGAAGTACTTCTTCGCGCTGCGCGCACATTAGATTTCTCTCCGCGTTCCTATCACCGCGTTATGCGTGTTGCTCGTACCATTGCCGACCTTGGAGATTCACGCGATGTGCTGCCATCCCACGTGAGTGAAGCACTTCAATATCGCCCGCGCGGTCTGTTCGGCTTTGAATAAACCTAAATAATGCCGGCCTTTTTGAGTGCTTTGAACGCACCGAGTTTTTTGATGTGGCGAAGTCCTTTTGCAGATGCGTCAATGAGAACGGAGGTATTCAGTTCGGGTACGAAAATGCGGCGCTTTTGAATGTTTGCACGCCGACGGGTTTTGCCCACCGGATTGAATTCGGTTGCGCGCGTGCGGTTTGAATACCGCCCGCCTATTTGCGTGCTTTTTCCGGTGATTTCACATTCGCGTGCCATGGTGAGCGCATGCTAGCATAGGCTTCGTATTTCGCCAATTCTTCATGGAATCAATGCTTTTTACCATTGTCATCCTCATTCTCTCCGTCATTGTGCATGAGGTGGCACACGGCTATGCCGCCAATGCGCTTGGAGATCCAACCGCAAAACTTGCTGGCCGCCTGACATTGAATCCCATCCCGCACATTGACCTTGTCGGTTCCATTCTTATCCCAGGAGTATTGGTGCTCACGAACGCCGGCATGCTGTTCGGGTGGGCAAAACCCGTTCCCTACAATCCATACAACTTAAAAAATCAGCGGTGGGGCGAGGCGATTGTCGGCATCGCGGGTGTGGCGACCAACCTTCTTATGGCAGTCATGTTTGCGCTTGTCGCGCGTTTCGCTTTTACGGCGGGCCAGGACGCATTTGCGGGTGTTGCCGCGCTTGTTGTGTACGTGAACCTGTTTCTTGGTCTTTTTAATCTCATTCCGATTCCACCGCTTGATGGTTTCACTGTCCTTCGCGGTCTTCTGCCTCTACGGATGTCCGTGTCGCTTCGGCGCATTGAGGATACCTTTATGCGCGGCGGCTTCTTTTCGCTCATTCTCTTCCTCATCATTTTCAGCTATTTCTTTGTCCGCCCGTTTGCCGCGTTTGTCAGTTGGGTTTTCTCTCTTTTGGTTGGATAAGTGCTATACCCAAGCACCGTACACATCCGCGTAGCGCCACGTATACTGAGGGCATTAGCCACTAATCCGTGTCTATGGAACTCACCATTCTGCTTGCCAAAGTGTTCGGTCTGTACCTGCTTGTTGCAGGTGTTGCCATTCTGTTTAGAAGACGCCATGTCATGCTTGCGGTTGCCGCATTTGTGGAGGACAAATCAGCGCGCCTCATCGCAGGCCTCATCGCGTTGCTTGCCGGTCTTTTCCTCGTCAACACCCACAATGACTGGTCCACGCTTCCG
>JAKEFE010000002.1 GCA_022616215.1 Candidatus Parcubacteria bacterium
AGTGTATTTGTCGCCTCCCGGACAGGTGCACAAGAACTGGGTCTTGTTCCCGAAAAAAATCAATGGTTCGTTTGCGATTTTCCACGGCCTTATGTTCCGCGACCGCACCCGTACGCAAATGGCATACCTTGACACGCTCCATAAAGACCCTTCTCCGTACATTGAAAGTGACGCGCGTTTTCGGGATGAGGAATGGTATAGAGACGTGTGGGACAGCCGCATACGCGCCGCGGGCCCTCCTCCTATAGAAACCAACAAAGGGTGGCTCGTGCTTTACCACGCAAACGACGCCCATGAACCTCATCGATACAAAATCGGTGCGATGCTGCTCGATCTTTTCAACCCCGAAAAAGTGCTTGCGCGCTCTCTGGTGCCCGTACTCTCTCCGGATGCGTGGTACGAAAACCATGCAAAGCCGGGCATTGTGTATGCCTGTGGCGCAACGACCGACGGCGACACACTCCGTGTGTATTACGGCGGTTCTGACAATGTGGTGTGCACGGCAACTGCCTCGCTCTCAAAACTGTTACGAGAGCTTGTCCCGGTATAATACACACACATGTTCGTGGTACGCCGACATCATGAAAACCCGCTTCTTGCGCCGCGCCGCGAGCATCCGTGGGAAGCCCTTGCGACCTTTAACCCGTCGGTGGTGCGAACCGAAGTCGGGTTCCCCACGAAAAAACCCGTAACACGGATGTATTTTCGCGCGCTTGCAAATCCGGCGGCGCTTATCGCCCCTTTTGCGGGGCAATCAACCATCGGGATGGCAAGCTCGGAAGATGGTGTGCACTTTCATTCCGAGCGTCAAGTCATCGTCCCGAAAGAATCATGGGAAGCGTTTGGGTGCGAAGACCCGCGCGCTACCGTCATTGACGGCATTACGTATCTTGCCTACACCGCGCTTGGCGGCTATCCATTTGGGCCAGACAACATCAAGGCGGCGCTTGCCATTTCTCGAGACGGTGAACATTTTACCGAACGGCATTTGCTCACGCCCTTTAACGCAAAAGCATTCGCGCTCTTTCCGGAAAAAATTAATGGCGAGCATGTGGCGATTGTGACGGCGCATACGGACTGGACGGCAGACCATCCGCGCCCAACGACCGGCATTGCGCGCGCCAAAGAGATAGAAGAATTTTGGAACCCGAATTTCTGGCATCTATGGCACAAAGATCTTGAAAGCCACGGTCTTCAAAACCTTCGACGGGCAGATGAAGACCATGTGGAAGTAGGCGCGCCTCCCATACACACAAAAGACGGGTGGCTTCTCATCTACTCCTATATCCAGCAGTACTACGACGAACACACACGCACCTTTGGTGTGGAGGCCGCACTGCTTGACCGTGACGATCCTCGCAAACTGATTGCCCGTTCCTACCCTTTTATGGTTCCTGAAGAAGTGTACGAGCGCTTCGGCATCGTTCCCAACATCGTCTTTCCGACGAGCGTTCTTGAAAACAAAGACGGTTCGATAGATATCTTTTATGGTGCGGCAGATACCACCTGCGCAAAAGCTACCGTTCGCCTTGATGATTTGTTGGATAGCATCAACGCAGCTGTTTCTCCGACACTAACGCGCGCAAAGCACAACCCAATTATTACCCCCATCAAAGACCATGCTTTTGAAAGCAAATTGACGTTTAATCCAGCCGCGATAGACGTGGGAGGCGACATACACCTCCTCTACCGAGCCATGAGCGACGACAACACGTCAACCATCGGCTACGCGCGTTCCAAAGACGGTATCCACATACACGAACGGCTGTCCGTGCCCGTGTACGGACCTCGTGCGGAATTTGAGATGAAGCTTGGGGGCGGGAATGAGTTTTCCGGGTGCGAAGACCCGCGTACCGTTGTCATCGACGATACGCTCTATATGACCTATACCGCCTATACGGGTAGGCATTCGCCGCGCGGCGCCATAACCTCCATTTCCATCGAGGACTTCCTCGCGCGACGATTTGAAAACTGGACACAGCCGTTTCTTGTGACTCCTGATGGCGTCGATGACAAAGATCTCGCTCTTTTGCCGGGAAAAGTAGAGGAAAACTATTTGCTCTATCACCGCGTTTCGGGACGCATTTGTGCGGATTTGCTTCCCAGTCTTTCAGGCGGTGTCCGCGTGTCGCGTTGTATTGAAATTATGGGTCCACGCGAGGGTATGTGGGATGCAACGAAAGTAGGGGTGGCCGCTCCGCCGCTTAAGGTTGAGGGCGGATGGCTGCTCCTCTATCACGGCGTGTCGCGCAGTCTAAAATACCGGGTGGGCGTTGCACTTCTTGATGAGTCAGGAACGACTGTCATTGCGCGAAGTGCCGACCCCATCCTTGAGCCGGTTGAACCATACGAACAAGAAGGAGAAATACCAATGGTCGTATTCCCCTGCGGTGCCGTCATTCGCGATGATACTCTTTTTGTGTATTACGGCGGCGCGGACAAAGTGGTGGGCGTTGCCACAGGGAGCGTCTCCCGCATACTGAAAGCTCTCACCTGGCAATGAAACTGAAACCGAAACTTGTCGCGTTTGATCTTGACGGGACGATAACGCCGAGCAAGTCGTACATGTCGCGCGAGATGGGCAGGCGTCTTTTCGAACTCTTGGACGTTGTTCCTGTTGCCATCATGAGCGGCGGAACGTGGGAACAATTTGAAAAACAGCTGTTGCCGGAACTTCCTAAGCGAGCAAAACTCTCACGGCTCTATTTGTTTCCGGTTTCCGCCGGTCAGTGTCGTGTGTGGAAAAACAAACAGTGGGAGATTTTTTATGACCACACGTTCACGCAACGAGAAAGAGCGGAAGTGATGGCCGCGCTCAACGAGGCGCTTGTTGAAACGGGGCTTGCGGAACTTCCGGAACAGGTGTGGGGAGAGCGCATTGAAGATCGCGGGCCGCAGATCACATTCTCCGGACTTGGTCAACAAGCGCCCGTTGATGCAAAGCGAACGTGGGATCCATTCAAGAAAAAACGCGCACCGCTTGTCGCGGCGCTTATGCGCCGCCTGAAGGGCTATTCCATACGGCCAAATGCCTACAGTTCGGTGGACATCACGCGTGAAGGGATTACCAAAGCCTATGGTCTCCAAAAACTCTCTGAAATGACTGGCATTCCAGTGAAGGAAATGCTGTATGTCGGTGACGGCCTTTTTCCGGGAGGAAACGACGAGGCGGTTGTGCCTACTGGTGTGGCCACCTATCCGGTGTCCGGCGTAGAAGAAGTTGCCGGGGTCATTGATGAAATTGTAGAAAGCCACGGCAACGTGTGTGAGCGAGTTGAATCCGCACTTGGCGAAAAAGTGCGCGGCGACGTGCATCTTGATGAGGTAACCCGCAGGCAATTCTCGCGAGACACGAGTATTTTTGAGCGAGTTCCCACTGCGGTTGTTTTTCCAAAAGACAAGGATGACGTTTCAGCATTGGTAAAAGCCGTCCGGGAAGCACGAAAGTGCGGGGAGCACGTATCCGTAACGGCGCGTTCCGCGGGAACCGACATGACGGGAGGTCCGCTTACTCGCTCCATTGTCACGGTGTTCACGAAATATATGAACAAGGTGGAGATGCGTGACGGCTATGCGTATGCCGAACCCGGTGCCTACTACCGAGATTTTGAAAAAGAGACGCTTGCCAAAGGACTGATTCTTCCTTCGTATCCTGCATCAAAGAGCATCGCGGCTATGGGCGGCATTGTGGCAAATAATGCGGGCGGAGAACGAACGCTTGAGTACGGAAAAACGGCGCGCTATGTGGAAGAAATGGACGTTGTGCTGTCGGACGGTTCGCAGGTTACCTTTGCCCCGCTTGGCCCTGATGAGCTTGAAGCAAAAAAGGCGCAGCGAGATTTTGAAGGGGAGATCTATCGGAGAGTGAGCGACCTTATTCTGGACAACCGAGAACGCATTGAAGCGGCGCGCCCGCGTGTATCCAAAAATTCAGCTGGCTACGCGCTCTGGGATGTGTTTGACGTAGACAACGGCACGTTTAACCTTGCAAAACTCATCACCGGATCCCAAGGCACGCTTGCGTTTATGACTCGCATGAAGCTTCGACTTATAAAGCCACAGCCGCATCGTGCGATGCTCACCGTTTTCCTGTATGACCTCAAAGAGTTGCCCGAAATTGTAAAACGCGTCTTAAAATCAAACCCTGAATCGTTTGAATCCTACGACGACCACACGTTCTCGCTTGCCGTCAGGTTTTTACCACACATGCTTTTCCAGATGGGGTTTTTGAAAGCATTTCGCCTTGGTGTTTCCTTTATTCCGGAAATGCTCATGGTGCTTGGCGGAGGCGTGCCAAAGCTCGTACTGATGGCAGAGTTTTCGGAGGATACGGCGGAAGAGGCGCTCGCGAAAGCGCACGAAGCACAGGCCTCCCTTGCGGACTTACGGCTTGCGACCAGCATTAAGAAAAACGAAAAAGCTGCGGAGAAATACTGGGTCGTGAGACGTGAGAGTTTTACCTTGCTCCGGAAAAATCTTTCAGGACTCTATGCTTCTCCGTTCATTGATGATTTTGTGGTGCCGCCGGAGTCCTATGCAGAGTTTTTGCCGCGCCTTAACGCACTTCTCGGAGAGTACGATTTGGTCTACACCATCGCCGGACACGTCGGGAACGGCAATTTCCATATTATTCCGCTCATGGACTTGTCTTCCGAGAAAGCGCACCACACCATTCTTGAGCTTTCACCGAAGGTGTATGACTTGGTGCTCTCCTACGGCGGTTCTACAACCGGAGAACACAATGACGGCATTATCCGCACACCGTACCTCCCGCAGATGTTTGGCTCCGATATGGTGCGACTCTTTACTGAGA
>JAKEFE010000019.1 GCA_022616215.1 Candidatus Parcubacteria bacterium
ATATTGCCGCTTGTTATGACCTTGAAGGCCCCACGGTGCGCCACGAAGCATACAAAGAATACAAAGCAACGAGGGCGAAGACAGATGACACACTCGTTGCACAACTCATTTCGTCGCGCCGCGTTTTTGAGGCGTTTTGTATTCCGGTCTATGAGCGTGAGGGGTTTGAGGCGGACGACATTCTGGGCACTATCGTAGAAAAACTAAAAGGCGAAAACGATATTGAAATAATTATCGCGTCTGGCGATATGGACACTCTCCAGCTCATAGATGATGCACAGGTGAAAGTGTATACACTCAAAAAAGGCCTCAACGATACTATCCTCTATGACGAGAAAGCCGTCGTCACCCGCTTTGGTTTTCCTCCACAACTCATCCCAGACTACAAGGGACTGCGCGGCGACCCGTCAGACAACATTAAAGGTGTACCGGGCATTGGAGAAAAAACAGCCACAGACCTCATCGTCAACTTCGGCACCATAGAACAGCTGTACCGCGTTCTCAAAAAAGATGAACAGCAACTGCTCCACAAAGGAATCAAACAGCGCATGATTGATCTTCTCAAAAAGCACGAAGAAGACGCACTCTTTTCAAAAAGTCTTGCAACCATCCGCCGCGATGCCCCCATAACGTTTAAACTTCCTGATGCCGCGTGGCGAGCACACCCGGATCTTGGCAATATCCGCGTGTTGTTTGACGAGCTTGGGTTCCGCTCGCTCAAACCCCGATTGGATGCACTCCTGTCTAACGGAGATGGAGAGAACGACGAGCAAGAAAGCGAAGAAGAAACAATTCAAGAAGAAATCCCTGAACAGCGTTTTCGTGAAGCGCAAGTAATGCTCTGGCTCCTCCATTCGGATTTCACGAACCCGACACGAGATGACATTCTCGCCTATGGGCAGACAAAGCGTTTTGACGAAGCGTACGCGTTTCTTGAAAAAGAAATAGCCAAAGCCGGAAGGGTGCAACGCGTCTATGAGGAGATAGAAAAACCGCTCGTGCCCGTCATCATGAAAATGGAACGGCACGGTGTGCTTGTTGACCCGCACGTCCTCAAAGCATTGCAAACAACATACCGTAGTGACCTCGAGAAGATAGAAAAACGCATCTATAAAACAGCAGGCAAAGAGTTTAATGTCAGTTCTCCCAAACAGCTTGGCGAAGTGCTGTTTGATGATCTCGGGCTTCTTGCCAAAGGGCAGAAAAAGACCGCTACCGGCCAGCGCTCCACGCGCGAAAGCGAGCTTGAAAAAATCCGCGAACTGCATCCCATCGTTGACGACGTGCTTGAATATCGGGAAATACAAAAACTCCTGTCAACGTATATAGAAGCCATTCCTGAGGGACTTGATAAGGAGGGACGTCTCCACGCTTCTTTCATACAAACGGGCGCAGCCACTGGGCGTATGGCAAGCGCTTCGCCTAATCTGCAAAACATCCCCATACGCACCGAGCGCGGCAAAGCCATCCGACACGCGTTTGTTGCTCCAGAGGGATTCACGCTTGTGGCGCTTGACTACTCGCAAATAGAGCTTCGCATCGCGGCATTTTTGTCCGAAGACGAAAAACTGTGCGACATCTTTCGCGCAGGACGCGACGTGCACCAAGAAGTGGCGGCGCTCGTGTTTAACGTTGCCCCCGAAGCGGTTGACTACGAAATGCGCCGCCGCGCCAAAGTTATCAACTTCGGCATGCTCTATGGCATGGGCGTCAACGCGCTGCGCACTGCTCTTGGTGCGACAACCGCCGAGGCGCATCAGTTTTACGACGACTATTTCAGAACATTTTCCACGCTTACGGCGTATCTTGAAAGTACGAAAGGATTTGCGCGCAAACACGGCTACACAGAAACGCTGTTCGGACGCAGGCGCCATTTTCCAGAAATGAAATCTCCGCTTCCGTATGTGCGCGCGCAAGCCGAGCGCATGGCAATAAACGCGCCGATGCAAGGCACGCAATCGGACATCATTAAACTTGCCATGGTGCGCGTTGATGAGATGCTCACAAAAGAAAACGCACACAACGATACGCATCTCCTGCTTCAGGTGCATGACGAGCTGGTGTATGAAATTCGCAGCAGTTCTGTTACCGAGCGAGCGCAACGCATACAATATTTGATGGAGTCAGTCGTTTCGCTTAAAGAGACCAATAACGTTCCTATTGTTGCTGAAGCGAAAGCGGGACCAAACTGGGGAGAGATGGCACCGTTGTTGGTGAGGGCGTAAACTGTCTGCATGATATATCTTTTCTACGGCTCGGACACAGAGAAAGTGCGCGCAAAAGCATTTCAATGGGTTGCCGCCGCTCGTGCCAAAGCGCCGGAAGCCCCCTACGTACGGCTTTCTTCTGATGCAATAACGCAGGAAACACTTGCCGAGGCCGCCGGCTCGCAAGGGCTCTTCTTTTCAAAAACGCTTGTGCTTCTTGACGATCCGTTTTCTCTCGCCGAGGCGGGGGACACGGTACTTGAAAATCTTTCCATGCTTACCGAGTCTCCAAATCCCGTCGCCATTCTCGCGCCCAAACTCCTTGCCGTCCGCGCGAAAAAACTGGAGGCGAAGGCGGAGAAACTTTTCAAGTATGACCGCGTTGAATCGGCTCCCGCGCGTGGTTTTAATGCACCGCTCGTGAACACGCTCGCCGCGCGCGACGGCAGGGCTCTGTGGAAAGAAATTACCTTGGCCTTGCGCGCGGGAGACGCGCCAGAAATGCTCCACGGCCTTCTCCACTGGAAGGCGCGCGACATGATGCAGAAAGGAAGTTCGGTATGGGGAAAAGACGGTGCGCGAACACTTTCTCTTGACCTTATAGAACTTCTTTCCGAATCTCGCGGCGGCAGTCTGCCCTTTGCAGAATCCCTGGAACGCTTTGCACTCACCGTATAGTTAGACTTTGGAACCAGCGTTTGCTACTGTAGAAAGTATGCGCCCGTAGCTCAACTGGTAGAGCATTCGCCTTTTAAGCGAGAGGTTGGAGGATCATGCCCTCCCGGGCGCACATGGACATTGCATTTAGGGAGCAGTGCATCGTACTGCGCAAAGAAGGTCGGTCGTTAATAGAGATAATGCGTCTCACTGGTCGCCCAAAGACTTCCATCTACACGCACATTCAGGCAATTCCACTCAGCACTAACCGCTGGCGAGAAATCCGAAAGGCATCTGGGGAGCGCATACGGAGATTCGCTCTGGCGCGCAAAGGTAAAAGCGTACGCCCATTCCGAACGTTCTCTAGGTGGACTCCAGAGCGTGTGCTGCTCATCTCCCATCTGTTGTTTGATGGTGAACTAGTGCGGGGCAGATGTAGCTATAATAGTAGGAGCAGAGCGCTTCTGAAACGCGTCGAACGAATTATGCAAACACTCTACGATTTTAAGCCAAAGCGTTATTTGAACCACATAACTAGGGTACAAAGAATCGCATACCACAATGTCGCCCTCGGCAATTTCTTATACGAGAAATCACGCGAGCTCTTGAAAAAGATAGCAACGTGTCCGCTGGTGCTCAAACGAGAGTTCATACGAGCATTTTTTGACGACGAAGGATGTATGACACTTGTGGCGCCGCGTAAACGACAAGTACGCGGGTATCAGAAAGATACGTCTATACTACTACTCATTCAATCGTTGTTACGTGATTTTGGTATTCAATCTTCACTCACACCTCCGAATGAAGTTGTCATTTCAGGAAAAGAGAATCTAAAGAAGTTTCAGAAAGAAATAAATTTCTCACCTGGTGTGCGCATCAACGGCAACCGTTCTAACAGCATCTGGAAGAAGTCACTTGAGAAACGAGAACTGCTAGATCGGGCAATCAAATCGTTTAAAACCTAGTAGGACAGAGAATCTACAACATTACCCTCGGCATCCAACAAGAGGATGGTTTCGCGTGATGCTCTCCAAAGCTCATCACGCTCTCCAAGGAAGATACGCCACGTCCTTCCTTCAAAGTTGCTGTCGTTTCGGTGGGCAGAGACGCACCCGTTGTAGTTAAGATAGTCATCTACAAACTCTTCGCATGAGCCGTGTATGTCATCTGGCACGCTTGTTGGGGCAGAGCAGTAGGGAATAGAACGCACGAACGCGGCACACTCATCGTCTTCTGCTCCGCGAAAACGCAGGTATTCCTGATACGGAGTTGGACAGCCAAGCGCAAGCGCAGGAGAAAAATCCTGACGTTCCTCAAAATATCCAGTACAGGTGTTTTCTCTAAACGAAATGCCAACGGGAGAACGGCCGGTGGCAACAATCGCGGTGTCTCCCGGCTTTAGAGTTATGGGCCGTAGCTGGTTGACGCGCCCGGCCTCAGCAACCTCTGTTCCTTGCGGAAGAGGCGCCCCTTGCCCCGTTTCTTTGCTCATGAGCGTCCATCCCGCCATTGAAATTTCGCCTGAAGCAAGCGAGGAGGCGGTAATGGTGAGATATTCATCTTCGGCATCTCGGTTTTTAGCTCCGTAGGTATCGGGAAGAAACGTAACAGCGCCTTGCTGGGATGATGTGCGTGCTGCTCCGGAGGTAGTAACGCCGACGGTTGCGCCCCATCCTCCGATTGAAATGCCGGTGCCGAAACTTCCAAATCCTTGTGAAGGATCTCCGTACGGTTGCGCCGTTGTCCCTACCGATGAGATGGGGCGCAAAAAGGGCCCGGCAAAAGAAATGGGTCGGTTGGGGCCGCCGCCCGCAACCCACAACAAAAAGAACAGCAATAAAATGCCGAGGAAGAAAAAAACATCGCCGAAGGCACTTCCGCTTCCGCCACTTTTCTTTTCTTCTGCCATTACTGACTATAATAACAGTTTGTGCAGTTCTTCTTTTACCACCTGTGCATCACTCCACGGAATTTTTGTTCCTTGTGCTCCCATAATGTAGGGATCAGTACCTTTTCCGGTAATGAGAACGCTGTCATCACGCTTTGCAAGTGAAAGCGCAGTCTTAATTGCCTCACGGCGGTTCATAATGATACGAGGTGTGCGTTTCATACCTTCTGCCATCGCAGTAACAATCGCTTGTGGGTCTTCGTCATACGGATCTTCGTTGGTGAGTATGACTTCTTCGCACAAAGAATCCGCAATGCGACCCATCTCCGGGCGTTTCCATGCATCGCGCCCGCCTCCGGTGTTACCAAGCACGCAAATTTTTCGTCCCGGATACGCGTCATAGAGGGCTTTAAGCGAGTCAGGCGTGTGCGCATAATCAATGATCGCATGGAAATCTTGGCCCTCCTCTATGCGCTCGGTGCGTCCTGGTATGCGTTTCAGAGCCGCGAGCGATTGCGAAATAGTTTCAAGCGGCACATCGACGAAATGCGCCGCTTTAATAGTCGCCAATGCATTCATCACACTAAAACTTCCGGGGAGTTCAAGATCAAAACGCACATTTTCGTAGGTGAACCACACGCGTCCGGGGCGCAGCCCCACATTTTTTACATCCCCATATGAGAAGGGGAGCTTATGCTCTACAGACAGGGCAAGATATCGCGCTCCTTCTTTATCATCGGCATTCGCGACTATTGCGCGCGGGCGTTTTGGCGAATGCGCAAGCATTGTTCCGATATTGAATTTCGCATCCGCGTATTTTTCATAGGAACCGTGAGACTCAATGTGTTCTTTGTGAAGATTGGTGAACACGAGTGCGTTCGGGTAAAGAAACATATGACGGAATTGTCGTGTGGCCTCTGATGTCACTTCCACAACCGCGTGGGTGCATCCAGCGGCTTTTGCACGAAAAAGAAAGTTCTGGATGAACCCGCGCCCCGGCAGGGTCATTTTGTAGAGATTTGGTTCAGATTTTTCATCGATAGCAAAACGGATGGTAGATGCAACGGCAGTTTTATACCCCGCGTCCTTCAAAACGGTGTAAATCATTTCAGAAGCCGTGGATTTTCCCTTCGTTCCTGTCACGAGGATGACGGTCATGCCTCTGGCAGGGAAGCCGTTCGCCACAGCGGAAAAAACGGCGAGTGCAAAATGATACGGCGTCCTGAAAAGGGCGACAATCGGTTCAGGAACAATACGTTTTAAAAATTCCACCATGTGCTATTTGCCGTTTGAGGAAAGCGCGGCCTTAAGGCGTGCCTCTTTACCCACAGCAGAGCCAGGAATCCCTGAAAGAGCGCGCCTCGCTTCGCGTTCGGTATAGCCAAGCGCAACAAGCGTATCAAACACCTCCGCATCTTCTCCCGTAGACACGTCCGTCCCGCCTATTTTCTCTGAAATTTCAACCACCAGTTTTTCCGCGGCCTTTTTCCCGAGCCCCACGACTTGTGTCAAATACGAGATATCGCGTTTTGCAATTGCTGCTTCCAAATTCGCTCGTGGGGCTCGGCGTAGCAGAGAAAGTGCTGTTTTAGGTCCCACACCCGACACCGAAAGAGACAGTTCAAAAAAACGAAGGTCGGCAGGGTCAGCAAATCCATACAGCTCAACTCCGTCTTGTTTTACGGCCAGATGGGTTTTAAGAGTAACGTCCTCACCTGCCGAAAAGACATCAGGAGTGGCTACATTCACCAAAACACCCCAGCCAGAGACATCCACCACTACGCCGGCGGGCTCTACGGAGAGTACTGTGCCCCTAATCTCCCGAATCATATGTAACAGCTTACAGCTTTCAGCGAACAGCGTACAGAGAAGACCCAAGGTTGCAATTTCCTGTTGCGCCCTGTAAACTGCGCCCTGTCAACTATTCTTATGGCAATTACTACGTCTGCCAAAAAGGCACACCGTGCGTCTCTGCGGAAGCGCGTATTTAATGTGCGCCGAAAGCGCGCACTCACCAATGCGGTGAAGACGGTCAAGAAGAGCATGACCGCCGCAGATCTTTCTAAGGCATATCAAGCCATTGATAAGGCAGCTAAGCGCGGCATCATCAAGAAAAACACGGCGGCTCGCAAAAAGTCACGGCTCGCCAAAGCTCTCGCCGCGGCAAAGAAGTAACAAAAGCCGCCCAAGGGGCGGCTTTTGTTATGGTGCTTCCGGCTGGAATCGAACCAGCATCACCTCCTTCGGAGGGAGATATCCTGTCCATTGAACGACGGAAGCATGTGCTCGCTTTGTAACACTGTACCGGTTACTTTGTCTGGTCAATGATGCCGATGACATCCTTGGCAGAATTCTCTCCGATAAACTCTTCAAACAGGTGAAAATTCTCCAAGTTTCTCAAGATGACGACAACAGAGATGAGCGAGATAATAAAGGCAGACTTAAGTGTTGAACCAAGCAAGGATCCAGCCGAAGGGATGGTACTAATTGCCAGAACGAGCATAACGAGGAAAAAGATGATTAAAAACCACTGAAAGCGAGGGATAGTCTCCTGGTACAGCATGACCATGTTTTTACGCAGTACCTGGCAGTCTGCAAGCCCTGTCATAATTCGCCCGAGCGCCTGATTTCTAAGCGACTCAACTTTAGTGGAGCCGATAGTTTCTTCAAGTACCTGATGACACGCAGAAATAGTGTTTGATTTGTTAAGAAAGTGATAATCCCATTGTTTCTTGTCAAGCATAATCGCGTAGTGCGAGCGCACAATAGCGCCTATTTTTTGCTGAACTTCCTGACTAACATTTCCTGCCGCCCGATAGACGCTGGAAAGTTTGCCGTCAAACGAACTGATAACTTCGCGCAGTTTCGTATAGCGGGCGCCCTGTCGTGAGACGAAAAATCCAGTGAAGATGGAGAAGAAGAACGTGCTTATGGTCACAAACACCCTATCCGTATTCGTGTCTCCAAACGGAACAACATAAAACACAAAGGCAGTGAGAATAAAAAGCGCTGCCAGAATGATCTCAATACGCATGCTCTTCATACCGTAAGTATATGCTTAGAAATCAATGATAGCCAGTTTTTCACACAGCTCATCAAGAGATTCAAATTGAATGATTGGGTCGGCAATTTCGTCGAGAAACGTTGTGTCCACTCCTTTCTTTAGTGCCAGTGCGATGCGTTTGCCTTTGCCTAGTGCGTATCCAACCTCAAGCAACATTCCTTCGCTCTTCTGGTTACTTCGGACAAACGTCAAAAGCACCTCACTCTTGTCTAGCTGTTCCAAACCATGCTGGAGTATTTCTTTATTCGTTCTCTTCTGTTCCAGAAACCACGTCGCGTCTTCAATTGAACAGTAGGCGGTGTGGCCAGCAGACCGTAGAGCCGACAAGACTTTTCCGAGCGTTTCGGTCAATTCGTGCACATTCTCACCTGTGAATCGATATGACAAAAATATGGTTTTTTGTGCGATCATTGCCACCAGGCTACCACGTCAACAGAGTGGTCACGAACCATTTCTCGCCGTCGCTTTGAATGTTCTCGACCCCGTCTCGCGGTTCGCCGTGCTCGGCGAACATCGTTCCGACCAGCACACGTAATGAAAAAAGACGCGCAGGCGTCTTTTTTTTCTTCATGTGCTCCCGAGAGGAATCGAACCTCTATTACCAGCTCCGCAAGCTAGCGTCCTATCCATTGAACGACGGGAGCTGTGCAGGATTTATACCACCTTTGACGTCTCAGTGCCGGGAATAATATCCTCCGTGCCCCACACAACGGCATGGGTATTCCAAAACTTTTCCGATGCTTCAGTTGCGTTCTTGTCCCACGGCTCTGGCTCTGCCTTTGGTCCAAGAAATGCACTGATAAGAATGTAACCCTCGTCTGTCTTGAGGAGGATTGCGGTCAATTGTGATGTGGGAACTCGCTCTTTGTTTTTAACGAATCGTGTAAGTCCTGCGCGGCGCGGGCGTCGTGCAAACACGATCTCATCTTCTGGAGTTGTTTCTATACAATTCGACTCGCCAATGATCTGTCCGAAGTCAACGGCCTCGACAATGAAGGGTCTGTTGTTTGGTTCAATACGGATAAGAGCATGCGCAAGATACTTCAGGAGGGCAGGGTTCTCGTGAAGGTGACTTCGTGGTCTATCGAACACACGTTCCCCATTTTGCAGTGTTCCAAGCAGTTTTGGACGGGGTGCGGCTTCTTGATACATATACGGGTGCAGTATTCTTGAATTAGTCCGAACCGTTTTTGCCGCCTGCGGCGGCGAGAAAGGGCGACTTCAGCTTTCGCTTCGGTGTTGCGGTTTACCGCGTGAGGAGTTGCTTCGCGCATCTCTTCACCTCGCGTTTCCACGAATCGGAGTCCGTGGTATCAATCTCGGCGAAGACGGCGAACGGAAACTTTTTGAGAACCCACTTGCCACCACCTTGATTGACCCAGCGATAGTGATGAGGCGTGCGCCGCCACATTTCGCGAACTTTCACCGCCGCGCCCTTCGACTGCTCGCTTCCTTGCCACTTGGATTTCGCGCCGCCAAAGAAATCGTCAACGCGATTGTGGTAGGTTGCGGAAAGGACACGGCCCACCATGACATCGAGATCGCAGTGAGTGCGAACGAAGACAAGGCGCACGCCTACCTTACGCGCTTTCTCGCGAACGCTCGCGCGCTTCTTCTCGTCCACGAAGTCGGAATCGAGAATGACGTTTCTACCTTGCTTCACGACTTCAATGGCCGCGTTCTCGGCAATAGCGCGCGACCTCTCGTAGCGTTCGCTCTGTTTGCGAAGCTCGATACGAATATCGTCGCCTTCGATGACCGTTGCGCCGATGTGCTTGGCAAGCTCTTGCGCCACCGAACTCTTGCCGGAACCGACGAGGCCAATGAAGGCTGCAATGACCGGCTTCTCGGTCTTACGCTTTTTGATGTCGAGCGTCGTCATGAACGCGTCTTGTGCCGCCTGTTCCTTTTTGGTGAGATTTTCGCGTTTGTGAACCATAACTCCAATTATACGCGGCAGAATGAACTCTGTCAGCCGTCCAAACATTTGGCACCTCTATTTTTCCGTCCCCTCGCCCAGCCCTTTCGTCGCTACGCGACGGGAGCTTTTGCCTTCCCGCGCGCCTGCGGCGCGCGGCTCATCCGCGCTTTCAAAACGCGAAGTATCGTTTGGTGCTCCCGGTAGGAATCGAACCTACATTACCAGCTCCGCAAGCTAGCGTCCTATCCATTGAACGACGGGAGCGATACGTCTGACTTTAGCTTTTTAGACCTGCTCTGTCTACAACCGAAACAGCTCAACCAGACGATCCATGACCGACTCGTCGTGGCGGCCTTCGGGAAGATGTAACTCCATATAGTGATAAATCTCAAGCGGATCGTGCCCGACAATGGGGATTAACAGGTGCGGAGAAAGAAAATGGCGCGTTTTTATTGAAAGGGAAGGCGGGAGGGTCTCGTCTGCATACTCCAGGATGGAAAAGTGGAGCATATTTTCAAAAGGGAAGAAACGATTGTCTATTGCAATACCTTCATCAAGAATGGCAAAACGGTGTATGCGCGCACCTTTGGACGCGGCAAGCGCAACCGCAACTGAAGCGGCGGCGATGACAAGCGCGAGGAGAAGATTGCCAAACAGCACGGATGCAATCACCGCGGCAGTGGCGACAATCCCGAGCGCCCAGTACCAGTCTGTGCTTTTTTCTTCAAACTGATACTCGCGCCCCTCCCACATGAATACCGGAGTGCGAGACATAGCTAAATAATAGCACCATAATAGGAGCATTGAGAGAATCAGACGGTGAAACACTACATTCGTAACGGCTTGGAGAATATGTCCCGGTGCTCTCGCAATGAGCATATGTGGCTCCTGTGTGTGGTCAAACGCCGCCGTAATAGTCCATGTGCTGGACACCGATTCAGCGGAGTAGATAAAAAGCCACCCTCGGTCTGTTTTTATTGGCGGCGATATTATTTCTTTAGCTCTTGCCAAAGTCCAATCACATTACCCTCGGTGTCCTCAAAATAGGCATATATACCCACGTCAGGAATAGTTTTTGGTTCAGCAATTATCTTGCCTCCGTTTGCTTTTATTTTTTCGACAGACGC
>JAKEFE010000020.1 GCA_022616215.1 Candidatus Parcubacteria bacterium
ATATGGAGGTATAATCCCATATATGGATTTCTTAATTGATTTGGCGGCGAAAAAATCCTGGCCTCCCGCGAGGGCGCGGCGGAAGGAGGGTGTGGGGGAATTCCGCCGCGCCCGAGCGTTCCGACAGAGCGCGCGACCTCGAGAAACCCAGTGGGCGATACAGGACTCGAACCTGTGGCCTTTCGCGTGTGAAGCGAACGCTCTACCAACTGAGCTAATCGCCCGGAATATGGGGACTATAGCAGAAAAGCCAGCAAAATCGCTATCAACAGGCCGCCTGACAAGCTCTTCCCTAGAGCGTATAATGGCCAAGTCAGCATTTGACAACAATAACTAACACTATGGCAAGAGCACTAAATCCGGCACTCACAAAGCCAATGAATCTTTCCTCCGAACTTGAAGCGGTCATCGGCAAAGGCCCGATGCCCCGTTCAGAGGTTGTTAAACAAATCTGGGCCTACATTAAGAAACACAACCTCCAGAACCCTTCAAATAAGCGCAACATCCTCGCGGATGACAAGCTTAAGGCTGTTTTTGGCGGCAAGAGCGAGGTTACGATGTTTGAAATGACCAAACTGGTCTCAAAACACCTCTCCTAGCGCCGGAACTGTTTTCTGACACAAAAACCCGCCGAAAGGCGGGTTTTTGTGTGTATGTACGCTCCTTGAAACTGGCGGGCGTGCAGAATTAGTGGACGGTAGGAGAGATTGCGGCCAGTCTGTTTTCTTCTCGTTGCCAAAAAGCGCTGATGCTATCAAGCTTTGTGAAAAACTTCTGTTTGTTCACTGTAATCCCGGGCAAATCTGTTGGACGAATGCCGCGCCCGTCATCGCTCGCGAATGCCCTATCAAGGGCATTCTTCTTGTCTTTTATGGCCTCTATTGCGGTGCGCGGAAGACTGCGGAGCGAATGAACGATATCAAACCGCTCAAATATTCGGTTAACGGTATGTGTTGTTTTTGTGAACCCGGACAGCTTCTTTCTAAACGAGGCAATTTCGCTTCTGAGCGCGCGCACCTGCCCAATCTTACGGTCCCACTCTGCACGCTCTTCCTTCAGCACCTTGCGACGCACTCCTCCACCGTCCTCAAAGGTTCTTGATGCTTCTACTTCTTTTTTGTAGCCAGCCACAAGTTGCGTGCGAAGTCCTGCGATACGCTTTCCGGACAGTTCTCTCAAAATAAGATCTACGTCCTTTGCAGCGTCCTTCAGGAGCGCTTCTCCGGCCTCAAAACGCTCTTGAACGTTCCCCCGCCCAATCATATCCGGACGCCTAAACGTCTGGAGCACCACCTGTACTCTTTTGAAATGCGCTACTGCGTCGGCAATATTTGGTAACGAAATATCTATGCGTTCATCATCGCGCACTGAACCAGCTTCGCTTGAGAACGAAAAGTCTTCTTTTTTAAAAGTTTCGAGGTACGGGATCAATTCATCAACTGTCGTAAAATCAAAAAAGGCACGCATGGAGTGTGGTGCTGCTTTCCCGCTCTCTGCGATGCCTTCAATGAACGAGTTGAGACGGGTGCGAAGAAAGGCTTCTTTAGCCGCTGGATGTGCTGACATTTCTCCAGGTGCAACATCAAGCATCCATGCGATATCTGCGTATTCTCTTTGCATTGCCGTCTCTATCTCTCCTGGTAACAAAGCTTCCGCCGCCCGTTCCAGCCTTTGATGCGTTCGTGATGCAATGCCCTCTCGAGGAAGAAAATCCCGAACAGTAAGCGATCGTTCAAGAAACGTAATGTGGTGGCGGATATTCTTAAGGATGTGAAGTGAAAGACGTTCGCCCGCTTCTGCATCTCTTTGAGGATTGGGGTCGTCTTCAATCCTTATGGGGCGACCAAGTGATGGGTGTACATCGTGCGGAGCCGGCTCAGTAATCCGCCTGAACTGTTCCTGCCCCCCATGGAAAGTCATGGAGGTATGATACCACAGACGATGAATCTACTGTGGTGGTCATTATACCAAAAAGTTCGGACTCATTTCAGAGGACCCTGAAAACTAAAAGCGAAAAAGACGAGGAATGTTACTTCCTCGCCTTTCTTTCGCGCTCGCCTGCTCGCACAAGTTTCATTAAGATGTCGAGTCGTCGCTTCCAAGCTTTTGGTTCCTTGCCGGAAACAATACCTTGATAGTCGTTGACTGCACTCCACTCTTTATGACGCCTGAGGAACTCGGCGCGAAGCTCCTTAGAGGAGCGGGGTGTGCCTCGCGGCATGTAACTTCCCTTCTTTCGCACTGAGCAAATATAGCACAAAGCACAAAATTGCTACCCGGCAACTTCTTCGGCAAATCAAATTTGGTGGACCTTAGGAGATTCGAACTCCTGACCCCCTCATTGCAAATGAGGTGCTCTACCAACTGAGCTAAAGGCCCCTTGCGAGCATTATAGCACGCTTTTCTTGGTTTCAAGAGCGTTCACTTTGGCGGCCATGATGAAATCGTTTTCCGCAAGACCGCGGAGGGAGTGGGTGGTAAAGGTTAATTCCACCCGCCCCCAGCCGAGCATGATATCCGGATGGTGCCACTCTTCCTCTGCTAATTTCCCTACCGCATTTACGAATGCGAGCGCTTTGATAAAATCTTTAAAGACAAACGAGCGGGTGAGCTTTCTTGCGTCATCCGAGAGAGTCCACCCGGGCGCGTGCTCCATCAAATCCTGTGCCTGCTCTAAAGTAAGCGGAGAGCCGCCTTCTTCGCATGGAACGCAACGCTTGTGTGTAAGCTCACTCATCGCCTCGCAAGACCTAGGAGGTGTGTAAAGAAATCCCGAAGCGATACGCCCACAGCCGCAAGGGATTTTGGCAGAAGCGACTCGGTGGTCATGCCCGGAAGCGTGTTGGTTTCAAGATAATAGATGCCTTTACGCGACACTATGAAATCCGAACGTGAGTAGTGCCGAAGTCCGAGCGCCTCGTGCATGGTGCGTGCGATTTTTGCCAACTCACTTGAGACGGCTTTTGAAAAATTTCCCGGACAAATTTCGCGCGAAGCCCCTGAATATTTTGCATCGTAGGAAAAGAAATCATTGTCGGGCGGAATTATTTCAACAACAGGAAGCGCATATACATCCTCTCCACGAAAACTTTCAAGCACACCCGCGGTCGCTTCGCGACCGCGTATCACCTCTTCAATGAGCACGCCCCCTGCTCCTTCACTCAAAAGTTCTTTCACGGTAGTCACAAGCGGGGCAAAGCCGGATACCTTTTTCACCCCAACTGAAGAACCCCAGCGCACGGGTTTTACTATCACCGGCTGAAGAAAGCTTCGCACCACATCATGCAGTATTGGCTCTGCTCGTTCTTCGTTTTCTATGAAGCGGTACGCGGGCGTGAGCACCCCGTACTCTTTCGCCCGTTCCTTTGCAAGCACTTTATGCATCGCTTCATACGAAGGATACGGCGCAGAGCCGGTATAGGGCACGCCAAACCGTTCTAAAAGGCGCTGTACCTCCCCGTCTTCGCCGTATTCTCCGTGGAGTCCCACGAAGGCCACATCGAGAGAGCGGAGCGCTTCGGCAGGCGTTACCGCCCGTCCTGCCGTATGCCACTGCCCTTCTCTGTCTATGAAAATGTCGCGCGGGGTAAACAAATCCTTATCCAAATGTTTTAGTATCGCCTGCCCCGTTTTAAGCGAAACGTCATGCTCGCGGGAAGGCCCTCCACGCAATACGCCGACAACAGTTCCTCGCATCCTTGCAGTATATCAAGAACGCATCGCTCGCCCACGGGCTTTTCGGTGAAGCGAAATAGCAAAGCGGTGTGCCTCGGCATTTGCAAGCACGGCGGAAGATTCGGGAATGCCCGCGCGAAGTGCTCCCAGCACTTCGCGCGGACGGTGCTTCTCGTCTTTCACCACCGAGGCAACGGGGATGGCAACGCCAAGCTCTGCAAGCACCGTTTCCGTGGCCTTCTTATGTGTTTTGCCACCGTCCACCACAATAACCTTGGGGTACGGCCACTCGGGGTGTCCAAAGCGACGCGAAAGGATCTCTTTGAGAGACGCGATGTCATCATTCAACCTCCGAACCGCTCCCATGAGCGACCTACGAGGTCGCTCATGGGAGCCGCGGATACGAAATGTTCGGTATTCTTTCCGTTGTGGGAGACCACCCTCAACAACGGTCATGACACCAATGGCGTTTGTACCAGAGATATGCGCAGTGTCATATGCTTCAATACGCGGCTCGCTCTCATCCCTATCCCGGTCCTCACGAATGAGCGAGACGTCCTGCACATGATCAAGCGCAAACAACTGTTTACGAGCAACTGCAGCGTCTTCAAAGCGCTCATCCTTTGCCGCCTGTGTCATTTCGCGCGTCAGTGTCGCGCGAAGCGCTTTTACGCGCCCTGAAAGATACAGCGAAACATTCCTAATTGAGCGCAAATATTCTTTCTTATTAATCTCCCTCGGGTACTGTCCTATCTGCCTGCCAAACTCAACCTTTCCTTTCGTAAAGCGACTACCTTCACCCACAGGACGTGGTGTATCAAAGAAGGGGAAGATGCGGCGTATGAGTCGTAACCCTTCACGAAGCTGGTAGCCGGAGGGAAACGGCCCGTGGATAGCTTTTAGCTTACTGTTTGCAGCGTACAGCTTCTTAAAATCAATGTCTTTGCCTCGGATGGCGAGCACGCGCGGAATTTTTTCATCTGTAATGACCGCATATAAAAAAGTCTTGTCGTCCTTGCCTTCCACATTTGCTTTTGGGCGGTGCTCGCGGATAAGCGCGGCCTCGCGCACAAGTGCCTCAAGCACGGTGGGAGTTGTCTCATGAGAGATACCATCCGAAAGCGTGACCATGTCCACAACGCGCGGTCCGCGCGTCTTAATGAGGTCGTCATCAAAATATGAGCGCACGCGATCGCGTAGCGACGTGGCTTTCCCTACATACAGCACTTTTTTTGCGCGGCCCCGGCCTTGTGTAAAGAGATACACGCCAGGACAGTCCGGTAGATCAAATTTTTGCAGTTCGTTTTTTTGCATGACGATGTAAGAGTTTGGCGAGATATTCTCCCGTATACGAACCTTTGGTGTGAGCAACTTCCTCTGGTGTCCCTTTTGCAACCACTTTCCCACCACCCACGCCCCCTTCGGGACCAAAATCAATAATGTGGTCTGCGCACTTTATGAGATCTAAATTGTGTTCAATGACCACCACGGTATTTCCGCGTCGGACCAATTCCTGCAAAATTTCTATGAGCTTTCGTACATCTTCATAGTGGAGCCCGACGGTCGGCTCATCAAGAAGATACAAGGTTTTCATGGTGATGGGCCGAAAGAGTTCGGACGCAATTTTTACCCGCTGTGCTTCACCGCCAGAAAGCGTCGTTGCCGACTGACCAAGCGTGAGGTACTCAAGCCCCGTAGCATTCATGGTTTCCAAGCGGTCAGCAATGGCGGGTATGTCTTTGAAAAATTGTTCTGCCTCCTCAATGGTCATTTGCAAAACGTCGTGAATATTTTTCCCACGATACGTTACTTCAAGCGTTTCTTTCATAAATCGTTTGCCGTCGCAGACATCACACGTAACGTACACGGTCGGGAGGAAGTGCATTTCTACTGCAATCATGCCGTTTCCTTGGCATGACTCACAGCGGCCGCCGGAAACATTGAAGGAAAAGCGCCCCGGCTTCCAGCCGCGCGCACGCGCTTCGGGTGTGGCCGAAAACAAATCGCGTATATGGGTGAAAGCGCCGGTGTAGGTTGCCGGGTTACTTCTCGGAGTGCGGCCGATGGGCGACTGGTCAATTAAGACTACGCGCCCGACATACTCCGTTCCGGTTATGGAAGATACGTGTATTGGTTTGGCTTGTTTTTTAGAAAACCGCTCCGCAACGTTTTTGTGAAGAATGTGGTAGAGAAATGTGGATTTACCGGAGCCGGATACGCCGGTAATGCACACGAGTTTTCCAAGGGGCACCTCCACGTTTTGATTTATGAGGTTATGAAGCGACGCACCGCGAATTTTTATGCTTCCTTTTTCGCTCTGGCGGCGCGTATCTGGCACAGGAATCTCTTTCTCATCGCGAAGATACGAGAGCGTCAGAGAATCATTGGTGTTTTTTGGCGCGGTGATAAGGTCGGAGAGCCAGCCGGAGGCAACGACGGTACCGCCATGCACTCCCGCACCAGGGCCAATATCCACGATGTAGTCTGATGAATAAATGGTATCTTCATCGTGCTCCACAACGAGGATGGTGTTGCCTAATTCCTTGAGCGACAAGAGCGTTTTAATGAGTCGGTCATTGTCGCGCTGATGAAGACCGATGGTGGGCTCATCAAGCACGTAGAGCGCTCCCACAAGCCCCGTGCCAAGCTGGGAGGCAAGACGAATGCGCTGGGCTTCCCCACCAGAAAGCGTTGCCGCAGAGCGATTAAGCGTGAGATAGTCGAGTCCGACGTTCAACATAAAATCAAGCCGACTCGTTATTTCGCGGACAATCGGTTTTGCAATTTCCGCGCGCATTTCGGAGAGTTCAAGACCATCCATAAACTCTTTTGCCTCCCGGATAGAAAGCCCGGTTACATCAACAATGTTCTTGCCGAGTGTGTTGTCCTTCTTATCTTTGAGATATACGCGAAGCGCTTCAGATCGAAGGCGCTTGCCGACGCACACCGAACACGTTTCTTCCGAAAACAACGCTTCGGTGCCAAGCCCATTGCAGTGCCCGCAGGCGCCGTACGGGCTATTGAATGAAAAGAGGCGCGGTTCTACTTCAGGGAATGACGCTCCGTCTTCCGGACAAATGAATTTTGCCGAGAGTGTTTCAATCGTTCCGTCTGCGTGTCCTATTTTTACCAGTCCTTCGGACTCTTTGAGCGCAAGTTCAAGTGCTTCGGAGAGTCGTTCGCGCGCGGCCTCTGGCGTCTTTTCAAATTCAGACACAAAAATAGAATCAACAATTGCATCAATATCGTGACGTTTGTTCCTATC
>JAKEFE010000021.1 GCA_022616215.1 Candidatus Parcubacteria bacterium
TACCATCTGATTTTTGTAGTCCCACCCGAATCCTTTCGTGCCGTATGAGGTCAGGTTGCCGTTGTTATCGTACAAAAGACCTGTTCCTCCGATGCTTGTTGCCGCGTGAGGGTTGGCATATCCAGTTTCAGCATATGCGTAGACTCCAAGGCCACTGGTGCTGGCGATGTTGCCAAGAGCGTCGTAGGTATACGTTGCAATTGGCGTCGTCGTGCCAAGCGTAATCTTTGGCGGGTCGGTTTCCTGCCCGATGGCTTTTATCTCAAGCTTTGGTCGGTAAGTGCTCGTTGCATACTCTGATGACGCAAAATACTTCACGTAGTTATAGGGGTTGTTGTACCGTGCGTCTACCATGACCCCGTAGTTCGTGTGAGTACCGCTCTTCCAATCTTTAACAAGTTGCGTAACATCCACAACCCACCAATTATTGTCAGGAACCGCCTGCCACGCCATACCCATGTCGGTTGACGCCGGGTAATTGCCATTAGACACCCCCGCTTCATTCCACGATTGTGTGATTCTGAACAGCTTGGCTTCGTTTGAGTTGGTGGCGCTGGTGTTGTAGAGATACAATTTAGCGTACTCAATATCGCTTGCGTCTGGCGCCGCTCCTATATGGAATTGTATGAAGGTGAAATATTCGTCAGACTCGCCCCACCCCCCTATCCAGATAGTCTCGCCGTCTGGGTTCCCACTGAGATGATAGGTAGTTCCATAATTCGTATCTTTGCCGTTGGTGCTGTCAGGTTGAATGGTTATCAATCCTCCAACATTTTTGAGTTTCGCTGTGGTTGTTCCCACCGAAACAAGACGGTAAAGATCGTCGTATCCGTACACTTCAGTGAGCGGTTTATCAACATCTTGTATATCAGTGACTGAGGTGATGTTTCCTACAGCATCATACAAGTACAAGCTATCAAACAAAGGGAAGAGTGGAGGAGCAAGAGAAAAACTTGCTGTTGTTGTAGACCATAAACCTTCGTTGTCCAGGAAGTCCCAGAATTTTATGCGCCAATAATACGTTATGTCCGGCGTGAGCGTTGTGCCTTCGTACACGAGGTTTGAGCTGCGGTAACCGTTCCCCACGGTGTTTTGAAGTGCTTGTTTGTTAGAGTCCCACACAGGACTTGTCCAGTCGCTTGCGGAAGTCCCAACTTGTAGCCGATAGGAAATGGCTTCATCTCCCTCATCAGGATCAATAAATACTGCCGAAAAGTCCGGTGTTTGATCACTTATTCCGGACGGATTCACTGCTCCTTCAGTAAGCGGAGCGATAGGGATACTTGGAGCCGATGTGTACACGACAACCAGTTTTGGATCTGCTCCGGTTCCGCTCTCTTCGGCAGAGGTGAAATCCATATCAAACTCATTACTGTTCGTCGGCGTAGTGTTTGTGAAGTCATTGTATGTGCGGATAGCAAATTTAGATACTCCTGTTTTTGAAATTGCTGTAAGTCCGGAAGAATTTAACGCGGTTGATTCGTAGGTGTGCGCCGTGTATGTTCCATCGCTTTCGCCAAACGAAACACTCCCCACCTGGTCGTAATCATCATGAGTGAGGGAGGTATTTGATGCGGGAGTTGAAGCAACAATGTAATAACGCTTCTCGGAACCTGCAGCCAAGAACCCTGTGATATAGATGTTGAGATTCGCGGAAGTGATAGAAGCGGAATCCGGAAGTGCCGAAGTGTCAAACAAGAGAAACGCACGACGTATGCCGTAATAATCGTCTCCATTCCCGTTTCCATACTGATCACGAATATTGTTGCCGTTTCCGGTGTATCCGCCCCAATTTGATGCTGATGCGTCCCTCACCACTGACCAGCTGTTGGCGTTGTCTTTATACATCTCTCCGTCTACCGATGTCGCTCCGGGATAGAATGTCTGACTTGCCGCGTACGTTTTTTGTGGCACAAAAAGACTCACAATGGCTTGAAACACTTTTGAAACAATCCCCTCTTTTTTGGCATCCTTCTTATGAACCTCGTTGATTTGTCTGTCATACGCCTCTTTCGTAGTAACGCCGTAATCAGCGAGCCACCAAGTACCATTTTCGTCCTCATAGTATTGAGGATCGCCTGAAATTATTTCCGCAACAAACATGTGTGGCTTGTCTGTGGAAAAGGTGCGCGCGTGACTGGTCCTTTCCGACACAACCTCAAAACCAATCAAAACGCCGGCCTCCTCTGCTTCATGCAGCGTGTGTTTATCAATCGGCAAAGAATCAACCGTAATATCAGTTCTATAGGCGTATTTCACCATTCCATCCTTTTCTAACGTGCCAAGGTGGCGCTCCGGCGGCGATTCAAGAGTAAGTTCGGGAGCGTTTGCTGGAAGACTCTTCAAATAATCGCTATCAGGTGAGGATGTCGCAGATGATGCTTGTATTTCAGAAAATTCCGGCGCTGTCGGGGCACGCGCATCAGTCGTGGTTCCAACGGAAGACTGGGAAGCTGTGTCTTGAAGAAGGGCTAGCGATTCCGCAGACGAGGTCCCCGTTATAAGTCCGTCCTCTTCATTGAAGAATGAGGTGAAATCATATGGAGTTTCTGCCAAAACAATCTCTTCACCAGCCGTCATTTGAGAGAATCCTTCCCCACCGAATTCTCCACCACCACTCATCATGCTTTCTCCGCACTCAAGTCTGTCAACAGTCTTTCTCTGGAGCCGGTACAGTTTTAGAGGGTCATACACATTCTTCAGGAACGTGCAGTTTGCATTCTCCTGATAGGTTAAAAGAGCGTGTGGACCGTAGTCAAGATCGGCAACAACCGACTCATAGGTGCCCCCTGACTCTTTTTGCTCAAGTGTTTCAACATTTCCGCTAGCGTTGTAAGAATAGCGAACGGTGGAATTATCCGGGTACGTTATTTCAAGCGGGTTTCCAGCTCTATCATACGCATACTGAGTCGTATAGCTTGCGCCGCCAATGATACGGGTTTCTGTTGATGGCAGACCGTTCGGTTTATACGCGTATGTCGTTGTTGCTCCGGAAAAGACGGCCGAGCAGAGCCGTCCGATACCGTTGGCACAATTGTCGTATGCGTATGTCTCTTCCGTACCGGCTGTCCCTGTAAAGTTACTGGTCTGCGGTCTGTTAAGAAGGTCATACGTGCTTTGGACAAGCTGGCCCTTTGGATCTGTGGATTCGGTGAGGTTTCCGGAGGCATCATAGGTGAAGGACCATGTGCCAAACGTACCATCCCCTACGTCATGTAGATCTTCGGCAGTAAGACGTCGCCCGAGCCCGTCATAGGTGAAGTTCCTGACGTTTCCGAGCGCGTCCGTGATTTTCGTGAGTTTGTCATTTTGATTCCACTCATAGGAGGTCGTATGGGTACTTGAAGCATTATGCTCCAGGACGGACGTGAGTCTGCCGAAGGCATCACTCGTGAACGTTTTGAGGTGACTCAGCGGATCGGTTATCATCTCCTGCCACTGGTCATACGCTGTTGTCGTCTCCCCAGCGGCATTCTCAACCGAAACAACGCGGCCAAGAGGGTCGTATTGATACGCCACAAGCAACTCGTCTTCATTGGTTGGATTTGTATCATTCTCTCCTTCATCAAAATACGGGAGAGATTCTTGTGCCACGAGTCCGTCTTCGCCATATACAACGTCGTGCACAACAAACTCGTCCGGTTCTTCCGCTTCGGTTCGAGTTTGGATTTTTCTTCCGAACCCATCAAAGTAACTGTAGCTGGATACACTAGAACTTGCAGTCAGGTGAGTGTCAGTCTGGGTTGACACATTTCCTCTGGAGTCAGTATAGGTGTTGGTGCGCAGTGTGACACTTGCTCCTGTTTCGGGATCAGGGCCTTTCTCCATCAAAACTCGGTCTAAACCGTCAAACACAATTTGACTAAGGTGGCCATTAGCATCTGTCGTGGCCTTTGGCTTACCGACAGAATAATCGTAGGAACTAGAAGCGGTGTGGCCAAGCGCGTTTGTTGTCAGTTTTGGATAGAGAGTATGGGTGTCGTATGTATACGTCGTTGTCGCGTAACGCGGATCAACAGTTTGTGTCGGAAGCCCAAAAGCATTAAAGGTGTCTGTTGTGACCGCATACGTAGAGCTCTCAATCCAGTCTTCGGTCTTGGTGCGGTTGCCAGCTCCAACAAAACCAAAAGCTAAATTATCATAATAGAATTTTAGTTCCCGCTTCTTCACTGAAGACTGATCGGTAAGGACGACGCTAGATGGCAGTGAAATTACATAGGTGCTGGTTGCGTTCGCGTAGGAATACACCGTGGTTCGCTTGTCGAACCCTGTATCCGCAAAAAAACCAGTGGTTGAGGTTGCGCTTACTTCACCCCATTCTGTGGTTGTAGAAAGATTGCCGGTGACCGTGGAATAGCTGTACTCCGTAGCTGTGTCTTTATGATCTGCGTCTCCGTCGTAATGCTGACCTATATCTTGTGCTTTGAAAACGAAGGCCGTTGTAGTGCTTGTTGAAGCCATATCCCACCGGCTGATGGAACGCACATACAGGTTTGAGTCATCGTCATATACCTCTTTTAAGAATGGCTTCCCTATTTTCGCAAACGTGTCATTGTATTCTCCGAGCGACTCTTGTGAACCGTTGCCCTGATGGATATGTGTTTTCGTAACGTTGCCGCGAGCATCTGTTTTGGTGGTTGTGGCAAAACCAGCGAATTGATTATCTGTTGATGAAGCAAAGTACAGAAGCCCTCCTCCGTAGGTATACGTATGCGCGAAAGACGCCGTCTCCCCATCGTCGTATGAGAGAACCTGTGTCGTATTGAGATTAGACGGAAGATTAGTATTCGTCCTTCCCCCCGCATCCGTATATTGGGCAGACTGTTTGTACGTCGCAAGTGTTTCTCCGCCCTCGGGATACTCTATGGAAGAGAGCAGGTCAGGCACTTTCCCATCGTGAAGTGCAGCTATTTTTTCTTGCGGGTAGGTCGGGCTACTGCTCTGCGGTCCAGACTTTACGAAGTCCGGCATATTGTCGCCATCAAAATCCATTCCGGCCACTCCAGACTCGGTATACCAAAAACCATCATTGCTGTATCCGAATTTAAAGTAGGGTGGCACAGTCCAGCTTGAGTCTAGTACCCATCCTTCGCCTGAATTTATATACACCGTGTTTGTTTCCGGCAGCAGACCCGCGTTTGCTGCCGAACTTACCAGGTCCGGTAAATTGTCGCCATTTACGTCCGCTAGACGAGAAGAGGTGTGGTAATGCGCCCCGTCAACCCCTTCGATGTAGAGAAAACTATGAGGAACATTCCAGCTCGGAGCATGCTGCCATCCTGCTCCGGTATTGAGATAGACCCGGTGCTCTTCTGTTTCATTCCAATCATTTTTTACAGAATGCACAATATCTGCCAGTCCGTCGCCATTTATATCGGCAACGTCTGTGCCAGCATCAATGCTGTTTGAGAGAAACATTTCCGGAATACTCCATGTGGACGAGGCGGCTTCTTGCCATCCATTCCCCGTATTCAGATACACTTTGTTCATGTTTAAACAAGAAGAAGGGTGGCATCCTTCATTTGCTATAAGCAAGTCTGGCAGGGTGTCCCCGTTTACATCGGCAATTCTGCCTCCCCCGTCCTTGTTATTTCGTACAAATTGGAAATCTGATGGAATAGTCCATGCACTTGACGTTGCCCACCCGTTCACCCTATTGTTGATATACACATCTTGAACAGAGTAGCTATAAAAACCATATATGCTTGCGAAATATCCATAATATCCCCATAAAATATCGGTGAACCCGTCTTTATTTATATCAACAAACCGAGCTCCTAAATCACTCTGGAGAATGCCGGATACGGGATCGTACCCGACAAAGCCAAAATCATTCCCATAAGGAAGAGATAACGCCCATGCGCTTGACGTCGCCCATCCGCTCCCCGTGTTGAGAAACACCTCTTGATCAGCATCTGTGGAAGAACCATAGGTAAGTGTAAATAAGTTTGTATCCCACGAACGAATGATATCGGGGAGGGCATCACTGTTGATGTCTACAAACCGAGCTCCGTCATCGTATCCGATTTCTTCGCGTATAATATTGACAGGAATGTACCAGTTCTCATCTTCAGCCCATTCTTTTTCGGAAGAGCCGTACGTCTCATATCCAAAGTTCAGAGACGGGAGTGAAATGACACTTCCGGCTTCGTCGCGTCCAAATTGTGTAATGGAAGTTAGTAGCGAACGATTGCCGTTATGGCCTGCGCTGTACCCAAGATCGTATCGGCCTATCCACGAACCGCTTATTGAGGTTTCAATACGACTAATTCGAAATGTTGTCGTAGCCGCAAATCCGGCTTTATAGGAAACCAAATTGTCGTTTCTTGCTTCTCTTGAAAACGTGATAGTGAATATGCCGTCGGTCGTCCCGTTACCCGTATAGGAAACAACATCGGGATATATCTGCCCGGTGTCTTTGTAGTAGGAATATTCAATGTAGTTACTGTGAGAGTCTCGGCTCTCCTCTAAATACCATCCGAAAATGCGGGAGCTGTTATTCGGATCATCCCGACGAGCCGTCGTACTTGAACCGAATAGGTGTTTTGTTCCGTCTTTTTCAAGCACAGTCCACATGTTGTTTTGAAGCGTGTAGCGACGAAAAGATCCATCTTCAACACGAGGTTGGTACGTCGTTGTGTCAATCTGCACCAGTTCGCCATCAAGCGATGAGTAGAAAGGAGTGGAAGAAGCATAGAGACTTTGCACACCAAATCTGTTTACACGCTCAATATAGGGAATTGAAACCGACCAACCATACCCAAATATCCCTGTGTCATCCGTGCTGTTACTGCTGTAATGCAGATTGACATCTGGTGTCATGCCGTTTCTGCCCGGCGGCAGGGAGAGCGGGAGCGAATGAGTAAGTGCGCCCGTTTGCGCATCTATTTCCGGAGAAGAGCTTTTTGTGGATTGATTGTTAATAAAAGCAAGTCCCGCTTCAGTCATGGAACCTCCGGAAGACATTGCCATTTCAGGTTCTTCCGGTTCTTCGGGGACAACTCCCTGTTCCGACTCTGGTTTCTGGGCTTCTTCGGGCGTTGCCGGTTCGCTGGCCTGTGGATCGGTAGGGGTTGGCGTATCTTCGGTTGGAGTTGGTGTCTGTACATTTCCTGTGTTCGTTTCTGCGATTGGTTCAGGGTTTGGAGGAGGAACTGGAGCTGGTGTTTCTTCAATAGGTGCCGAAATAACTTGGTCAGGTATGTTCTCTTGTGCGTAGACTACTCCAGGAGAAATCAAACTGCTCACGAATGAAAAAAGGAGCAGTAAAGCTGCTCCTTTTTTCAAGAAATTCCTACCGTGCACAGACGGTTGGTACAGCGCCATGAGACTTACCAGCAGTGTACTCCCTGCTTCATCGTGCTTTCATGAATGATTGTGGATAAAATTAACGCGTGTGCGTTTTGCGTTTTCTGTTTGCGGCGACGTTTAAGATGACGCCCACAGACGCCAGAGCGGCAAAAAGCGCGGTGCCGCCGTGCGAGACAAACGGGAGAGGAAGACCCGTAAGCGGCACAATGGCGAGCATCGCGCCGATATTAAGAAATGCCGATAAAGAAATAAGGAGCGTGAGTCCCGTCACCGCTAAAGAACCGAAGAGTGTGGAAGACTCCGCGGCAATCGCAAATCCACGCACCGCAAATGCCGCAAACAAAAGGACGATAATGAACGCGCCAATAAATCCAAACTCCTCTCCGTACACCGCGAAAATAGAATCCCCTACCGGCTCTGGAAGATAGTTAAATTTCTGCACGCTTTGGCCAAACCCGCGTCCGGTAAGTCCTCCAGAACCTATTGCGATAAGCGACTGCTGGATTTGGTATCCGCTTGTCTGCGAGTCGGCAGACGGATCAATGAACGTCTGCACCCGTTCAAGCACATAGGGTCTTTGCCACAACACAAGCCCACCGACGACAAGCGCGATGAAAAGAAGCGCCAGAAGATCGCGCCACGGAGCGCCCGCAAGAAAATACATGATGACGGCGGTCGCTCCGATGACAATGACGGTTGAGGTATTCGGTTGGAGAAGAAGCAGAAGAGCGGGAAGCCCGACAATAATACAAAACGGAATAAGACCCGTGCGTATTTCGTGGAGCTTCCCTTTTGCTTTTGCAAGCCACCACGCGAGCATGAGGACCACACCAATTTTCAAAAACTCTGATGGCTGGACGGTCGTAAAACCGATGTATATCCAACGCGTTGCGCCGTTAATGGTTTCTCCGAGGCCGGGGACAAACACAAGAAGCGTGAGAACAAGCGTGGCAAGATAAAAAGGCACCGCCGCTCTTTCTATGAGTTTTGGCGGAAGATACCGGATGATGAAAAGGGCGATAATGCCCGGAATAAGACCCAACATGAGCTGAGTGAAGGCGAGCCGCCACGGCTCGCCGTCTGCTCTGGCCAAAAGCCCGAGCGCGGCGGACGCAAACATAAAAACCCCGCCGATGACGAGGATGGAAACAATGAGAAAAAACACGCGGTCGCCGGAAACGCTACTCTTCATCTCATCATTGTATCAAGGCAATGGAGAGCCCCAGAATGCTGAAAAGTATGGTAATAATCCAGTAACGCATAGTGACCTTCTGTGCTGGCCACCCGATGGCTTCAAAATGATGATGAATGGGGGCAATTCGGAATAGTTTTCGTTTTAAAAACATCTTAGATCCTACTTGAAGAACTACAGAAACAACGGTTGCAGTGAGCGCAATGGCGATTATGGGAAGTACCGCCACTCCCACACCTCCACCGAGCACATCAGTTGAAAAAGCAACGAGAGCAAGTGCGAGCGTAAGCGCCATAGAACCAGTCTCGGAAAGATAAAAGCGCGCGGGCGGAACGTTGAACCACAAAAAAGCGAAGATGCCGCCGGAGACAGCCGCGGCAAAAGCCGCGAGCGCTACCTGCTCCTGTGCAAACGCAATACCCGCGTACGCCATGAAAATAATGCCGAACACGCCGCCGGCAAGCCCGTCAATGCCGTCAATAACGCCGGAAGAGTAAATGGCGAGTGTGACCAGCACAAAAAATGGAACGAAGAGCAAGCCGAGCTCAACAGGTCCGACAAACGGTAGGCCAACTGCGGAGACGTCAAGTTTTTCGTAAAACCACCATCCCGCAAATGCCGCAAGAAGAGCAACGATGGCAAGACGGACATTTCGCGGAAGACCGCCGCCTTCTCGTGTTACTTCAAGAATGTCGTCGGCAAGCCCCACAAGCGCGCCCACAATGAGCGCAAAAAGAGGAAGCCATGTTTGACCTCGGTTCACAAAATCAAAGTCAGCAAACGCTCCGTCTCCGAACAGCGAAAGGAAAAACAGACCTGCCGCAGTCAAAAGTACAGAGACGGAGATGAGGATTCCTCCCATGCGCGGGGCAGACGTTTCGCGTACCGCATGAAGGGAGTCAAACACGGGCGTAGCTTTATCACCTCCCATACCCTGCCCCTTCCCTGCTTTCTTTTTCCACGCCTTGTATGTATAGAGGTAGTGCGAAAGGAGCGGCGCAAGTATGATACCAATGGCAAACGTTACCACAAACGGAATGAGGACGCGCGCGGCGTTGTAAATTTCAGTTTCCATTAGTCAAGAGTAAGTCCGGCAAACTGGGCAGCCGTGGCGCGCACAAGCGTATTCACATCAAGGAATCGGTCATCTTTGGTAGAGCCCAGTACCACGATCGCAATGGGATGCGCGATGCCGGCATCAAACACCACTGCCAAATTGCCGCCGGCAAGATCCGTATAGCCGGTTTTGGACAAGAGGAGACCGGGAATGGAAAGTGCTTCGGGGTTTGTGTTCTGCAGCGTGTAAGAAAAACCGTTTCGTGACGTGGCGGTAACGCTCGCAGACAAGGATGCTTTGGCAATATCTGGCGCTCGCTTCAAAAACTCTCCGGCAAGTATGGCAATGTCGTGTGCAGAGCCGTACGCACCCGAAAGCGCGTCGTTTTCGTCAAGCCCCGTGCCGTTGAGGGCGTATGTTTGGGAAAGTCCAAGAGCAGCCGCCGCGCCCGCAAGAAGCGCCGTGCCGTTTGTCGCGTGGCGCGCCTCCGCCGCCGCTTCTGCTATGGCCGCGGCGGCGTCATTTGAACTTCCGACCAGAGCGAGTTTTGCAAGGTCTTCAAGCGTAAACATTTCGCCCGCGATAAATCCGTTGTCCCCCTCGGAAGCGATGGCTTGTGCCGTCATAGGTATGGGTGTTTTCAGTGAAAGCGCGTCCACCGCAACATAGAGCGTTAAGAGTTTTGTGAGAGAAGCGAGAGGAAGCTGCGCCTGCGCATTTTTTTCGTAGAGCACTTCACCGGTTATAAGGTCGTAGACGATGGCGGCTTGTGCAGAGAGTTCTATATTGTCAAAGGCGGTGGGAAGAGGCGCTACAGGGACCACCTCTTTTTGTGGCCACACCCCTGGCACAAGCACTGAAAGCCCGCCAAGGACGAGTACTCCGGCGAAAAGTCCAAAACCAATGTGGTACCACTCGCGTTCCTTGCGCTTGTGTTCCATCTGCTCAATGAGTGTTTTGAGTTCGCTCATACGACTTCTTCTGATTCCTCCGATGCCTCTCGTTCTTTGAGCGCGGCAGAAAATTCGTTATAGGAAGGCAGTTCTTCCCTCGTTCCCACCCCAAGGTGCGCCAGTGCATCGGTGGTTGCTTTATAGCGCGGTCGCCGTTTGTCAGAAGCATCTTCTGTTTTTTCTATAAGGCCCCGAAGAAGAAGCGAACGAATAGTTTGTGAAGAATTCACGCCGCGAACGAAATCTATTTCGCCGCGCGTCGCACCGCCTCTATACAAAATGAGCGCCAGCACTTCAAGCCCCGCTCTCCCAAGGTCGCGTGAGAGTTCATTCTCACGCAATTTTTTAATCAGCTCGGTTGCTTCAGGATTGGTGCGTAGCTCAAGCGCGTCGTCTGTTTCCACAAGAGAAAGCCCGCGCGCCGATAGTTCGGCCCGAAGCGCGTCAGCGGCTTTGGCAAGCATATCGGGGGCAACCCCGATGATAGAAGCCAGCCGCTTTTTTTGTATCGGCTCTCCAGAGGCAAAAAGCAGGGCTTCCAGCTGGGCGGGAGGAGAAATCATTCCTCATAGAATACCGCGCCTTCTCCCGAGGACAAAGTGGATATTCGAAAGTTCCTGTTACCCGTATGTGGGGGTCGTGGCGGAAGTGTTGGTGATGCGAATATCGGAGAAATTCTGATGTTGGAGCACGTCCACCGCTCCCTGCTTCACTAGTTCAAGAAGAGCAAGGAAAGAAACGATGACTTCGGTGCGCTCCCGCCCGCTTCCGGAGATTTCAGAGAAAGACATGGTGAGCGCTTTTTGCACGCGGTTCATAAGCCGGTCCATCATCTCTTCTATGGTAACCATAGGCCGCACCCGTGTTTCTGGAAGCTGCTCTTCTTTTTCAAGTTCGGCAAGGGCCGTGCGTAGCGCCCGCTCAATGTGGGCAAGTGTGAGGTCTTTTGCTGGAGAAAAAATAGGATCCGGCATCCTCTCCCCCGCCGGTACCATGACGCTCTCGCCAAAGAGTCTGCCCAGCACTTTTGCGGCCTCGCGCGCCCGCTCGTACATTTCTAGGCGACGCTTCAGTTCATCAATGTCCGTTTCCTCTTCTTCGGAGAGTTCAAGGTCAGGAATGAGCGACTTTGATTTGATGAGAAGAAGCGTTGCCGCGACTTGTATGAAATCTGCCGCGTCCTCAATTGGAAATTCCGCTTGGCTTTTGACGTGCTGAATGAAATCATCCGTTACCTGTGAAAGCGAGACTTCGCTCACGGAGAGCTTTCGTTTTTCAATAAGCTCAAGCAGAAGCCCAAAAGGCCCCTCAAACGCCGGAGTTCGCACCTGATACGCTGAACGACTCGGCGTTGCGGTCTCCATAGCAGTTATTTTTTCTTTATTTCAATTCCGAGCTCATCCAACTGTTTCTTTTCTAGTGCTTTCGGTGCTTTCATGACCGCAGTCTGTCCACCGCGCGTCATCGGGAATGCCTGCACTTCTCGTAAATAGCTTTCTCCAGTGAGATTCATGATGTTTCGCTCAACGCCAAGAGCGATGCCGCCGTGCGGGGGCGTCCCATACTTAAACGCGTCAAGCATGTGGCCGACGCGCTCGTGCATCTCTTCTTTTGAAAAGCCCATGATTTTGTACGTCGCCTCAAGTATGTCTGGACGGTGTGTGCGGATTGAACCTCCTCCAGATTCGTAGCCGTTACAGACGATGTCATACTGTGTCGTCAAAATGTTCTCAATGTTTTCTCCCTTGAGAAGCCACTCCTCGTGTTCGGTAATCGGCATGGAAAACGGGTTGTGCGTAAACGTCCATTTCCCGTCGTCGGTTTTTTCAAAAAACGGGAAGTTCACGACCCACGCGTAGGCAAGCACACCTTTCGTTTTTTCTTCCTCCGTACGCATGTCAAATTTATCGGCCCCGTATTTCTCCACCGCCTCTTTGTAGGAGATGCGCGGGAATGGTTTCTCTCGGATGGTGTATCCCATTGCCTCAACCGTCGTGGTTATCATCTCCTCCACGGTTTGCATGACCGTTTCCATGTCGGCAAACGACATTTCAAGGTCAACTTGCGTGTGCTCAAACCCTCGGTCGGCGCGCAGGTCCTCGTCGCGCACGGCGCGCGCGATTTGGAAGTACCGCTCAAATCCAGCGGTCATGAGAAGCTGTTTGTACTGTTGGGGTGACTGCGGAAGTGCATAAAACTTTCCTGGGTTTAGACGAGAGGGAACGACAAAATCTCGAGATCCTTCTGGTGTGGATTCGGTAAGAAGCGGAGTTTCAATTTCAACGAAATCTTTTCCGAACAAGTACTCGCGGCAACGGCGGACGAATTCACTCCGCACGCGCATGTTCTTTTGCATGCGTTCGGAGCGCAAATCAAGATATCGGTATTGCAAACGCACGTTTTCATCAATGCCGCTCGTGTCGCTCGTGATATCAAAAGGCGGAGTCTCCGAAACGTTTAGTACCTTAATGTCGGTGATTTCAAGCTCTATATCGCCGTTTTGCAAATCAGGATTTACGTTCTTTTCTGGACGTTTGTTTACCGACCCCTCAATTTGTACTACAAATTCGTTGCGAATCTCTTTTGCTTTTTCAAGAGCTTCTTCGTGTTTAGGAAGTACCACACCTTGTACTTTTCCGGAGCGGTCGCGGAAATCAAAAAACACCATTTTGCCTTGGTCGCGTCGCACTTCCACCCAGCCGCAAATGGTAACTTTCTCGCCAACGTGCCCACCAAGCTCTCCAATGAGTACCCTGTCTTTCATAAAGAATTATCGTACACCAACGGCGTGGCGTACCACCTCCATTTTGGCGCTTGCCACCGCGCGCGCTTTTTCGGCTCCGCCAGAAAGGACGCGCGCAACTTCATCATCCGTGATGCTCTCGCGCGCTTCGCGCATAGGTGAGAGCACACCCTCAATATCCTCAATAAGCATTTCTTTCAACATTTTGTAGTTCCCGCGGTTGATACCATATATGGTATCGAGTTCTTCTTTCGGTTTGAAGAGCGAATGGATGGCGTAGACGTGTTCGGGGTGCTCTCCAGAGGAGTCGGTCACAATGCTCATCACCGCCTTGGAAATATCGTCTTTACTTCCGAAAAGCGGAATCGTATTGCCGTAACTTTTGCTCATTTTCTGGCCATCTGTCCCGGGCACAACGCCCACGCCTTTCAAAATCATTTCTTTTGGTTCTTTGAATGTTTGCCCGTAGACATGATTAAATTTTGCCGCCGCTTCGCGCGCGTACTCAATGTGCTGGCGCTGATCCTCACCCACCGGCACGACGTCCGTGTCATACAGGAGTATGTCCGCGGCCATGAGCATGGGATAGGTAAAAAGCCCGGCGTTGGCCTCCAATCCTTTCGCCACTTTGTCTTTGTACGCGTGCGCCTGTTGAAGGAACGGCACGGACACAAGGCAGTCAAAAACCCATGCAAGCTCTGTGTGTTCGGAAAGATCTGATTGCCTGAAAATAACCGCCTTTTCGGGGTCAACGCCGACAGCCAAATAGTCCCGCACGGCGTTTTTCACGTTTTCCCTCAATACCTCCGCATCCTTGAGTGAGGTCAGTGCGTGATAATCGGCAACCATCAGGAAACTGTCGTATTTTTCATAGGTATCCACGAACGGTTTGAGCGCTCCGAAATAGTTGCCGATATGGAGGTCGCCAGAAGACTGGAGACCCGTCAACAGGCGGGGTTTGCTGTTCATGTGTGAAATAGTAGCAGAAACTTGTGGATTTTACTTTTTCCACTCCAATGGTATACCGAGGCGGGGCTGGGGGTTAGAAACGGGGTTTGTCCGTGGATAACCTCAAGCTTTGGTTGGGCTTCATCGTTTTCGCGGCTCTGTACGCAATTACAGATACAGGACGGCACAAGTCGCGCAAGGTGGTCGTGCTCAAACCGCCCTCTGCGCCAAAGTACGGATCGTATCCGCACACAGATCTATGACGGCGATGAAGGCCGAGATGGAAGCCGCCGCGACCCTCCCCGGGTCGCGGTTTCCGTTTCTACGCTTTGACCGAACCGCCGCCCCTAGGGACGGCGGTTTGCTATCTCTGGTGCGCCGGGGAGGATTCGAACCTCCGTAGGCCGAAGCCGACAGGTTTACAGCCTGTTGTAATTGACCACTCTACCACCGACGCGCAGTGTGGATTATAACAGCTAAACGAGGGTTTTCCAGCTTTATCTCTTTACTAATATTTTCGTTTTCCCCTTCTCAAGAAGTGCAATGCCGTTTCTAAAATCTGCATCTATAAGAGTACGGTCTTCTGCGACCACAGCATCGTTGAGACGTATTCCCTTCCCTGCGATGAGCCGTCTCGCTTCGGATTTGGAAATACCAAATCCTTCCGAAGCGAGTGTAACGACAGTTTTATCGGTGCCGGCAGTTATTTGAGGAAAGACAGATTTTTGTTGTTCCGAAAGTGTGTCTACAGATGCGCCGCCAAACTGCGCCGCGGTTTCTTGTTGCGCCTGCAGCATGCCCTTTTCTCCGTGCACGATTTTTGTCACTTCGTCCGCGAGCACTTTCTGCGCGGCACGTTTGGCGGGGTTGCGCGTGTGGAGCTCCATGAGCGTGGAAATTTCCGAAAGAGAAAGGTCGGTGTAGATTTTCAAATACGTTTCAAGCCCCGTGTCCGGCACGTTTATCCAATACTGATAAAACGCAAACAAAGACGTTTTCTTCGGGTCAAGCCACACGGCGTTTCCTTCGGATTTCCCTAACTTCTTCCCCCTCGCGTCTGTGATGAGGGGTGTCGTAAAACAATACGCTTCTTCGCCTAGTTTTCTCCTGACGAGCTCAACACCGGAAAGAAGATTAGTCCACTGATCAGAGCCGCCCACCTGAACCGTTACCCCCTTTTTCTTAAAGAGCATAAAAAAGTCGTATCCCTGCAAAAGCGAATATGCGAATTCCGTGTACGAAATACTGTCATCAGGTGCAAGGCGGCGTTTGATCACATCTCGCTTAATCATTTCGTTTACGGTGAAATGCTTCCCCACTTCCCGCAGAAATTCAACGAGAGGCACTTTAAAAAGCCATGAAGCATTGTCTACGAGCTCTATACGCCTCCCCACTATCTTTTGAAGTTGCGCCCTAATCCCGCGCTTGTTGTGTTCAAGCGTTCGCTTATCAAGCAGTTTGCGTTCCCCGCTTTCGCGCGGGTCGCCTATCATTGCCGTTCCTCCACCGATAAGAAACACCGTGCGGTGCCCCTCTTTTGCAAGGCGCCGCATCAGGATAATGGGCACCAAATGTCCGAGGTGGAGCGAGTCTGCTGTCGGGTCTATGCCAAGATACACGCTTCGCTTTGCACCGAGTATCGTTTCAAGCGGCGCAGACACTTCCTTGCCATATCCTCGCGCTTTCAAGTCTTCAGCCAGATTCATACGAAAGAGTATACCAGCGCTTGGTGTATTATGTCTCTTAATATGGCAAAATTTCCCAAACAGCTCCTTGAAAGTCCGAGCGGCTTTCCGGAACTCACTCCCAAAGAAGCAATTGCGCAGATGTGGATGCTTGATGTCATCCGCAAGCACTTTGAGCTTGCCGGGTACTCACCCATCGAAACGCCGCTTGTAGAGCGTACGGAGGTGGTGTCTGCAAAGTCAGAAGGAGAGATAAAAAACCAAGTGTACGGGTTACGGCTTTTGAATCCCGCGGAGGATTCTCCTTCTGACACAAAGGATCTCGCGCTCCGCTTTGACCACACGGTGCCGCTCGCCCGTTTTATCGCCGCTCACTATCGAGAACTGTCCTATCCTTTTCGTCGCTATGTCATTGGATCCGTTTTTCGTGGCGAGCGGCCAAAGGAAGGCCGCTACCGTCAGTTCATTCAGGCGGACATTGATGCCATCGGCGACGGCACGCTTGACGTTTTGCACGACGCAGAAATGGTCGCCGTCATCAACGGCGTTTTTTCGGAGCTCGCGCTGGGAAACTTCTCCGTACGCATTGGCAACAGAAAGGTGCTCCAAGGCCTCCTTGAGTCGCTGGGAGCCCCTCCCGAGCACTTTTCAAAGGCACTTGGTGTCCTAGACCGGCTTGAAAAAATCGGCCGCGGGGAGGTCGCGCAGGAGCTTGCTTCTTTAGGCATATCCAAACCGTCTGCTGAAAGTCTCCTAGATTTGCTTACCAGTTCTCGATCAACCGACGAAGTTCTTGCGGCTCTCAAAGAAGAACATCTGAATAATATGTTTGAAGAGGGTGTTTCGGAGCTTGAGGAAGTAGTGCGTGGCGTGCGCGCGCTTTCCGTGCCGGAGAATCGTTTCGTCATTGATCTCTCCATCGCGCGGGGGCTTGAGTACTATACGGGGACGGTGTTTGAAACACGGCTTTCGGGCCACGAGGATTTGGGCAGTATCGCCTCCGGTGGGCGCTATGACGACCTTGGAAGCACCTTTGCTGGCCGGAATTTGCCCGGCGTAGGTATTTCCATTGGCGTTACTCGTCTGCTTTTGCGTCTCATTAAGGCCGGACTTGTGGAAACTGATGAAAGTACGATTGCGAAAGTGCTGGTAACAACGGCGGAAGGACTTGAACATGCCGACGACTATCTGAAATATGCCGCGGCGCTCCGCGCCGCGGGCATCCCTTGCGAAGTGTATCTTGCCGACCGTCCGCTTGATAAACAACTTGCGTTCGCAAACAAACGCGGTTTCACAATCGCCGTCATCGCAAAGGCACCGAATCTCAAAAACGACACCGTCATCATCCGCAATCTCGTCTCCGGCGACCAACAAGAAGTTTCTACCTCTGATTTAGTCTCATCAATCAAATCCAGCGCGTAATGCGTTTGATTGTGTATTCCACCGTGCGTCCATGGATGATTCCCTTCACTTTCCCTCCTTTGGCACCCATAAGGATTTTTGCCACAGGAGCGTCGTAGGAAATGGTACCCGAATCGGTTTGGGGTATATAGCTCCCAATCTTTACGGTTCGCTCTTTCTCACCTTCTCTAAAGGTTATTTCTGATCCTATTCCGACCTGCTTGGCGGCTACGTCAGTCACTTCAACAATCGCTGCCCTTCGAATGAGATCGTTGAATTTGTCACACTGAAATTGGAGCCGAGAAAATTCGCCTTTTGCTTCCTCAAAGGGTGCGTTGTCATGCCAGGTTTCCGCTCCCTGCATAGTCGCCTCTTTCATATCTTGCCCGCGCTCCTGCAGACTGCACATAAGCGCATCTCGCGTGCGCTTCAGTGCGTCAAGGTCTGCCTGCAAGAACTTGTAGGTTTTCATAGATATAAGCGCACATTCTGCCATCAGCAGACCAAAGACACAAACCCGATAGAGACAATTCAGTATTGTTACGCTCTTCCGTCGTTCAGATGAAGAGCTAGTTGTCGGTGGGCGCTCCTTTGTTCCAATACATTCAAATAGTTAGACCATTCGGTGTCGGAATATTGCGCAAGGGTTTTGCCCGGAACATTCGGGTGCTCATAGATGCACAGTAAATCATTCCAACCGCGCAGGTTTGCTCCCCGTACAGCATCAGCAATAACTCCTTCTTCTGTCTCCTCAAAAAAGTGCTTACGTTTTCCATCGAAGTATCCAATGACTGTTATGAATGACGCTTTTCGGTCACCTTTTCCTTCCATGAGTTTAAGAACATCGTGTGCCGACAAAGAGGAGCACATAAGCTTCACAAATGTTCCGGGAAAACCTTTAAGCGTGGATATAAAAAATCCGCGATCGTCAACAAGGAGCTTCTTTCCAGGAAAAAGCGAAATAGCGTGATCCAGTTTAGACTCTGCTACTTCGCGCACATCGAAACTTTGTTTTTCTACAAGCTCTGCTGGCAGTTGCTTTATTACATACGAGACCTCTCCAAGCCGTTCATTAAGCTCGTCAACTTTACGTTGATTTGAGGTTACGAAACTAATAATTTCTTGAACCATTGCTGGATTCTAGAGGAAGCTCAATGATGAAACGGGAGCCCTTGCCGGGGCCGTCGCTCTCGGCGCGGATGGTGCCGCCGTGGCCTTCTACCAGCTGTTTGGCGACGTAAAGCCCAAGGCCAGTGCCGGTTGCGTTTATTTTGTTTGCACCGCGAGCACGTTTGAATTTCTCAAACAATCCGCCAATTTCCTCCGGCGGAATGCCAGCTCCAGTGTCAGCTATGGTGATGCGCGCGCCGTGGCTGTCCTTTGCTACAGCAATCGTAATGCTCCCCTCCGCCGTGTATTTGATGGCGTTGTCAATAATGTTGATGAGTACTTGTCGTATTTTTCCCACATCGGCATTCACCATCACGTTCGGTTCCGAACAGACACAAGACAGCGTAAGGTTTTTCTTCCGAGCCACAGGCGCCATCTCTTCCTCAACTTTGCGTGCGAGGTCAGCAATATCAAACTGACTCTTTTCATACCTCATCCTTCCCTGCTCAATGCGGGAGATGTTGAGGTAATCCTCAATAGAGCCAACCATCGTCCGTGTTGCTTCGCGTATTGTCTGAAGAGGTTCCTCAAGATTTTTTGGCACTTTCCCGTAGGAACCATCCGTCATGTTAGAAACATATCCCTGCACCGCCGTAATCGGCGCCCGCAACTGATGCGACGCGATGGAAACGAATTCGCTCTTCAACCGATCCAGCTCCCTCAACCGCTCGTTTGCTGCTTCCAATTGCTTCGTCAGCACTTCAAGGTGTTCCCGTTGCTCAATTTCCCGTTTGACACTTCGAATCAGAAGAAAACCAAGAGCAGCGAATAAGATAAGATTTACGGCGACTACTATCCGTATATTCTCAACTGTCCGAATGAACAGGAGGGAGAGGGTGAGGAGCCAGAGTGCAACCACAAGAGCTTGCGCCGCAAACAGCTTCAGATTAAATGCTTTGAAACGGACAGCCGTATAGGCCAGTACCCCGATAAATATTGGCATTCCAAATAAACCAATTTGAGCCAACGCCCAATCTTCCGTTATGCTGCCAACGATGTTTCCTGAAGCGAAGGCAAGCAGGAAAATGGTGATGCCTGCGGTAAAGAAGAGAACGGTACCTCGTCGTTGCGGATATCGGCCCAACTGTCGCATGGCAACAAAGAGGGTGACAAACGCGAGCAGGATCTCATACGCATAGACGTAGTAGAAGAGGAAGTCGGTTTCAAGTGCGTTGCAGTAGGACGCATCAATACCGACCAAGATGTGAGCGGTTGGTAGGAGCGCAATAACGGGAAGGATCAGGAGAGACAACAGCACTTGGTTAATGAAGCGAAGGTTTTGTCCCGTTATGAACGTATAGGCAAAGTAAAACGCGGAGGCGAACAGGAGCATTTCAAACAGCACCTGTAGGTTCCAATAGAACAACACAACGTCGGGACGATTGGACGCCCACAGAAGGACATCTATCACCGTCCATGCCGTGAAGAAGCCGATGGTCACCAGGAACCAGCGGATGGGACGAGATTCAGCAATTTTGGGGATGAGAACGAGCGCGAAAATGAGCGCTGCCAATATCGCAATGAAGTGCGAGTAGTACAGCAAGGTCGGAATATTGCTTGAGAAGATGAGATTTACCGGCGCTTCCCAAGGGCACAAAAGTTCCATAGGTCCCAGTCAGTATATACCCTCCGAGACGAGGTCAAGCACTTCCTATTAAAAGTACGACTCGAGCCTTCCCTTGCGCCGTACGTCCAACGTCGCGCAGTGTACGGAGCCTCCGAACGGATAGAAGTTCCTAAACGGTATAGGAATTGGCTCAAATCCCCACTTCTTGAGCGCCTCAATCAGCGGTGTTTCCTGTTCTTCTACAATGATACGTTTCTCATCAATACTGAGCATGTTGAGCGTCAACCAATCACTTGAGAAATAGAGACCCGTGTCTTCTGAAATAACCGGTGGTGGCGGCGTCAGCACTTCCCAGGAATCAAAGATGGGCGGGAGCTTCTTCACCCATTCTGGATTCACGAGAATCTTGCCCGGGGCCAACGGGACAATGGTGGTGTCTATGTGCATGGGATGTAAATCACCGAACTCAACCTCATGTATCTTGAATTCTGGATCAACGTGTCGTCGCACCCACTCAATGCCCATATCATTCGTGACGTTGCTCTTCTGTACGAACACATCCTTTCCGCATCGAACGAAGTCAGCCGCATCAAAGGCAATTTCATTGTTCGCGAGCACAAATTGTTTCTTGTTGTCCTTCATCGGAACGCGCGAATCGTAGTTCTTGTCGTAAAATTCTTCGTCCATAGTGGATTTAGGTGCCACGAGCCACCGACCACCCCGCTTGAAGTAGTCGTTCATGAGATCGTGGAAAGCAAATCCTTCGAAATAGCGCGAACGCCAGGCCATAGGAGCCTCTATAATCGTGTCGCCAAACACCATAAACACATCACGCGGCATAGCGGCATACAAGCCGCGACTGGACCACCACGGCGTCGTGTATTTCTTTGAGAAATCAAATGGCTGCGGCCGCTTCACCGTGATGCCCAAATCAGTCATCACTTTGGCGAGTCCATCAAGCTCCTCCCCTGCCTTTTCGATCATTTCTTCGGGAAATGGTTTGCCGCCATACTTTTTGATAAACCACTCAGCATGTTCAGGAATGATGGCATCCACAGCGGCGTCTCCCTGCGGAACCATAGCGCCGTCAACAACACCGACGACCACCTCTTCAAGGGAATCCCACTCGTTACACGACCACACGGGGGAGGTCTCTGCGTTGGACGAGACATCCCTTCCACGAGGAGTAAGCAGCGATACGATGCGGCGTGTGAGTGTCGTCATGGCTCAAGAGATCACTCAACAAGCTCAGATTCGTCTTGGGGTTCTGCTTCCATCTCGTCGGGAGCATCGGGTCCAGCCGTTTCCTCTTCAAGCACTTCCTCTTCCTCGGAATATATCACCTCAAAGTTCTGCCACACAAACGAGCGCTGGTAGGTGAAATAGATTGAGAGGGCGATGGCCGCTCCCAAAAGTACGAAAAGCACAGTGGATTTCATAGTCACTGCGAGGCGGTACCCTTTTTTTGTAACACGGGCTACCAAATCACGCAATAGGCCGCTTAGGACACCAAAAATACGCTTGAAATAACGACAATTGCGATGGCAAGTCCTTTTTGTAGCAAATGCTTGCGACCCAGCTTTTCTTTGAAGAGCTTTGGGAATAGAAGGCTCAGAATAGCTCCCAAAATGAATGCTAGCACTGGCTGGAAGGCGTTGACCGCACCCACAAGAGCAACCGGAGCAAGCGTAATGGCAAAGAGAAAGAGCATTACGCCGACAACATAGAAGACTTCATTAAGGGTATTCAGTCCCAAGTTGATCATCTTGCTGTCTCGGAGACTCTCCCAAAACCCTTTGCGCGCATGCCGATAGACAATAAAGACGACAAAACCAGCCAGGAAGATGCCGATGTGCTGCCAGAGAATGCCGGTCCAGTATTCTTCTCGGTTAGACCCCAATTTAAAAAGCGTATCAAAAAGCGCGAAACAGAATCCGGAAGCCACCAAGAGCATGGCAAGTGATGCCTTGAAGCGCACATGACGCTCCTCGGTGATATCGAGCGTCAGTATCGCTGCGCCGAGGATGACGCCAA
>JAKEFE010000022.1 GCA_022616215.1 Candidatus Parcubacteria bacterium
AGAAGCGGTGGCAAAGCTGTGTTCGGTCGCAGAAAAAGAATTCGGCAAACAGTTTGTGCAGGCACGTGTATACAAAACCAAAAGCAAGAACGCGCAGGAAGCGCATGAGGCCGTGCGCCCCACCGATCCATTCAAAGAAAAAGCCGGAGCGGCGGGAGACGAACAAGCACTCTATGAACTCATTCGTATCCGCGCCGTTGCATCACAAATGGCAAGCGCCAAGGTGCTCCGCACGAAAGTTGAAGCGCACGCAGACACTGACATTCCATTCTTTGCCGCAAACGGCTCCCGTGTCCTTTTCCCCGGATGGCTCGCGCTTGATACGCGCGCACGCGGCGACGACGTTGAGCTCCCGAAAGTAGCAGTGGGGGAAAAGCTTACTCTCCTATCGCTTGATTCGCTTGAAAAACAAACCGAGCCGCCAAACCGCTATACAGAAGCCGGACTGGTGAAAGAACTAGAAAAACGCGGCATCGGGCGTCCATCCACCTACGCATCTATTATGAAAACCATCCAAGACCGTGGCTATGTGGAAAAAGAGGGGCGCGCACTAAAACCAACGGCAACCGGCATGGTCGTCTCCGGCTGGCTTGAAGAGCACTTCCCTTCCTACATTTCTGATTCGTTTACCGCAGAAATGGAAGACGAACTGGATGACATTGCTAGGGGCGAACGCGAGTACGAAAAAACACTGCGTGAATTTTATACGCCGTTTAAAAAAGATGTTGACAGCAAAGGAGACTTGCCAAAAGCAACCGCTCTCGGGAAAGTCTCCCACGAATTCCCCTGCCCCATGTGCGGCAGTGAAATGGAATACAAACTTTCGCGCGGCGGAGTGTTTATGAGCTGTACGCGCTACCCAGATTGTGCAGGCGCACGTCAGGAAGATGGTTCAGAAGTGAAGGCGGACGAACCCATTGGTATACATCCAGATACTGGTCTTCCCATATTTATTCGCACGGGACGCTTTGGTCCGTATGTGGAGATGCCGCTTCAAACGGTTGATACGGTATCGGAAGAAAACGTTGAAGAAAAACCAAAAAGGAAAGGTAAGAACAAAAAAGCCAAGAAGCCGAAGATACACGCACGGCGCGCAAGCATCCCTGCCGAAAAGAAAATATCGGAGGTAACACTTGAAGACGCGGTGAAATACCTTTCGCTTCCGCGCGAACTCGGAGCGCACCCCACGTCTGGAAAAGTCATCACGGCAAATGTCGGCCGCTTTGGTCCTTATGTTGCTCACGACGGCGAGTTTCGCTCTATCAAAAAAGGCGACCCGTACACCATCACACTTGAAGAAGCCATCGCGCTTATCAATACGCCAAAACAACCTCCCAAAGGCGCCGTTATCGTCAAAGACATCGGTAAACACCCGTCAACTGGCAAAATGCTCACACTCTATAAATCAAAGCAAGGACTTTTCTTGAAGAAAGGTTTGCGGCGCGTGTATCTGCCCGAAAAAGTAACGGAAAACGATTTCACCCCATCGGAAGCGGCAGAATATCTGAAATAAAACCCTGCTTGGCGGCTTGGCGGCTGTTGCCTATACTGGGGTAACATGACTCCTGTCAAGGAGATTCTTAAGGAAATGCACAGTCCTTCGGCAGAGGATAGCGCGCTTATACAAAAAGCGTATGAATTCTCTAAGAATGCCCACAAGGACGATAAGCGATATTCGGGCGAGCCGTATTTCATTCATCCGGCGGCAACGGCAAAAATTCTTGCAGAGCTTTCTATGGACGCGGCCACTATTGCCGCCGGTCTTCTTCATGACGCCATTGAGGACGGAAAGGCAAGACCCGAAGAGGTACGAAAGGAATTTGGAGATGAAGTGTTGTTTTTAGTGGAAGGCGTCACCAAGCTTGGTAAACATAAGTATCGCGGCGCGGAGCGCCATGCAGAAAGTTTGCGCCGCCTCTTAGTGGCTACGTCCCAAGACGTGCGCGTCTTGATCATCAAGCTTGCCGACCGCTATCACAACATGACGACCTTGCACCACGTGCCTAAAGAAAAACAACGGCGCATCGCGCTTGAAACGGTTGAAATTTTCGCTCCGCTCGCCGACCGACTCGGTATGGGACGCATGAAGCGCGACCTTGAAGACATGGCGTTTCCCTTTATTGATCCCGATGCCTACCAGCATGCGGTAGAAGTGCGAAAATTAAAAACAAAAGAAACCGAAACCGGTCTTGTGCGTGTCCAACGAGAACTCCAGCGCGACCTTGCAAAAAAGGGTTTGCGAGATTTTCGTACCAACATACGCATGAAAGGGTTATGGAGTCTTCATCAGAAATTAAAACGCAAGGGAGACGACATTACGGCTATTCATGACATTGCGGCGCTTCGCGTTATTGTGCCGACCGTTGATGATTGTTACACCGTGCTCGGTGTGATTCACGCTCGCCATCGCCCGCTGCCCGGAAAACTAAAAGACTACATCGCGTTTCCAAAACCAAACGGCTACCAGTCAATTCACACCACCGTGCTCACGGCGGACGCGGGTGTTGTGGAAATGCAGGTACGCACCAACGACATGCACCAGCGCGCACAGTTCGGCGTTGCCTCCCACATGTCCTTTAAACAGCTCGGCAAACGCATTGAAAAACTTGAGAGAGGAGCGCAGAAAAACGCGTTTGAAGTCTTGTCGTTTTCATGGGTGCAAGACCTTGTGCCTACTCTTCTTAATTTCTCTAAGAAACCCGCTCCGGGCACCGAGGCAAAGAAGGCGTTGCCGCGCGACGCGGCGCCTAGGTGGCTTGCCGAACTTGCCGATGTGCACACCGAGCTTGCCGAATCGTCTGAATTCGTGACGCGGCTTAAAGAAGACTTTTTCTCGCACCGCGTGTTTGCGTTCACGCCAAACGGGGACGTCATTGACCTTCCGATTGACTCAACACCGATAGATTTCGCGTATGCAATACACAGCGATGTCGGGAACCATATGCAGGGCGCGCGCGTCAATAACAAACTGGTGGCGTTTGACACCGTACTCAAAAACGGCGACATTGTGGAGATTATCGCGCGTGATTCTGCCCATCCAACCACCAAATGGCTTGCTATGGCAAAGACGTCTCTTGCGCGAAAACAAATACGCGTAGCCCTTGATGTTTCGGACCGCGGTCCTCATGCGCCAGCAAAGCTGGACAGCCGCCTTCTGCGCACGAAAAAGGGTAAAAAACGGTCTAAACGGTGAAGTTTTTGACTGAATAGAGATCCTCTTCCTTTGCGGTTTCGGGCTTCTGCTCCTCCTCTGGAGCTTGTGCGATATGCGTTTGGACCTCCTCTTCTCCTGCCCTCTCTCCTGCTTCCTGTGCGAGAGCCGAAACGATGTTGGAAAGGTCTTCCGGAGAGAAGAATTCAATGAGGAGGCGGCCTCCTTTGGGGCGGTTTTCAATGACGACCCGGGTGCCAAGCGTCTCAGTCAAAGATTTCTCTATCTCCATCATTTCCGGTGTTTTGTCATGTTTCCGTATTTTGTCCTGCGCAATACGGCGCGCAAGGTGCTCCACCATGCGTACCGTCGTCTTTTTGAGGAGAATTTCCTTAAAGAGCGTTTCTTGCTCCTGCGGCCTGTCGCACAGCATGAGGAGCGCACGGGCGTGGCCTTCAGAGATTTCTTTGCCTATCATGGCCTGCTGAATGGCTTCCGGAAGCGCTAAAAGCCGTATGGAGTTACTCACAAATTCACGACTCCTTCCCACTTTTGCGCCCACTTCACTGTGCGAAAGACCAAATTCTTTTACCAGTTGTTCAAATGCTTTTGCGCGGTCAATGGCATTTAAGTCTTCGCGCTGAAGGTTTTCAATGATGGCAAGTTCAAGCTTCATCCGGTTGTCTTGTTCCGCGCGAATGACCACCGGCACCGTTTTGAGTCCGATGAGACGCGCGGCGCGAAGACGCCGCTCGCCTGCAATAAGTTCGTAACGGCTCCCCAGTCCGCCTTCCGGCCGCTCCACATCGGAACGCGTAACGACAAGCGGCATCAAAATACCGTACTGGCGAATGGATTCGGCAAGAGCTTTGAGTGCGCCTTCTTCAAACTCGCGACGCGGTTGGTACGGGTTCGGGACAATTTTGTCCACCTCAACCCAAAACACTGAATCGTATTTTGTCGGCTCTTGCATGTTGCTTACATACTATCACGCACGTACGCCACGTGAAAAATAACGAACAGAGTGGTAAGGTGTGCACAAGCCGGGATGGTGGAATGGTATACACGGTGGATTCAAAACCCACTGCCCTTGTGGCTTGAGAGTTCAAGTCTCTCTCCCGGCACTAAATTTTCCCGACGAGTCCCATTCCCGGCGTCATGCCTTCGTCGCCTTCTTCCCAACTTGCGGGACACACGTTCCCCGGATGTTTCTCAACGTATTGCGCCGCTTGAATTTTTCGCAATGTTTCCGCCGCTTTGCGACCAATGGAATTGTGCGTAACTTCCATAGAGCGAAGAATGCCGTTTGGATCAATGATAAACGTGCCGCGCATCGCACATCCCTCACCTTCAGTCTGCACAAATTCTTCTCCTTCTACAAGTACGCCAAATGCGCAGGCAATTTTCCCGGACGGGTCAGCGCCCATAGGAAAGTCAATGTGTCTAATGGCGGGAGACGTGTCGTGCCATGCCTTGTGGACAAATACGGTGTCTGTTGAGAAAGAAATAATTTCCGCTCCTAATTCCTGAAACTTCGGATATAGTGTAGCCATCTCTTCAAGCTCTGTCGGACACACAAACGTAAAATCCGCAGGGTAAAACATCACCACGAACCACTTCCCTTTGAGGTCAGAGAATTTCATCTCCTTCACCTCGTCCTTGTGGTACACCTCAAACGGATAATCTGGTATCGGCTCACCTACTTTGACCGATGAGACATACTCATGCACCGGGTCGTGGAAGTCGCCGCAGTGTTCACAATAGTTGCTTTTTTGTCCGCTTTTCATATAACGAGTATATCAAAATGAGCAACAAACAAAAAATCATCTGTGTTATTGGCCCGACTGCCTCCGGAAAGTCTTCGCGCGCTATTGAAATTGCCAAGGAACGTGGCGGTGAAGTGATTTCTGTAGATTCTCGTCAAGTGTACCGAATGCTTGATATTGGCACTGAAAAAACCACACCTGAAGAAATGCAGGGTGTGCCGCATCATCTCATTGATATTCGTG
>JAKEFE010000023.1 GCA_022616215.1 Candidatus Parcubacteria bacterium
AGCAACTTTCGTTCCGCCATTGACTCAAAGACAGTGCTTGCCTATTGCGGTCTTCCGGAGGAGAAAAAACCGCACAACGCGCTCACCGGAGCGCTCTGGCATGCAGAAGTCATTTCGCGTATGGCGTATAATAGAAAACTGATACCGGACTTTCGGCAGTACAACATACCATGGCAGACGAGATAATTCCTCCCAAAATCATTCCCGCAGCTACCGATGAAGCCGCGCGCCATCGGCACATGGGTACGCGTCTTTTGCGTGCGGTTGAAGAAGGGAAGGAGAGCGTCCCGGCGATGCCGGATCCTCTGGTGTGTAAACCCCGTGAGCTTGAGCCATGGCGCGTGTTTAAAATCATGTCGGAGGTTGTAGAAGGTTTTGAGCTCATCCAAAAATACACGCTTGCCGCGACCATTTTCGGCTCCACGCGGGCAACACTTGAACATGACCTGTATCAGCAGGCCGCGGACTTGGCGGGAAAACTTGCAAAGCGTGGTTTTGCCATTATTACCGGCGGCTCCGCGGGCATTATGGAAGCGGCCAATAAAGGAGCGTTTGAAGCAGGAGGAGCGTCTGTGGGGCTCAATATTCGCCTTGAAGAACGCCAGCCGATGAACCGGTATGTGACGGAGCAGATATTCTTTGACCACTTTTTTGTGCGCAAAGTCATGCTCACGTTCGCCTCACACGTGTATGTGTATTTCCCCGGAGGGTTCGGCACACTGGACGAGTTTTATGAAATTCTGACGCTCGTACAGACCAAAAAAATCCAGCGCATCCCCATCGTGCTGTATGGCAGGGAATACTGGGCACCTATCCTCCGGCATTTTGAAGAAACGCTCTTACAGCACTATCATTCGGTGGACGAAGAAGATTTGAAGCTCTATCACGTCGTTGACACCGTAGACGAGGCCTACGACTACATCGTCAAAAACACGAAGTGTTAAGGCGCTTTAGAAACGAGGCCGTGTTGCATCAGAGTAAGAATCATTGTGTCACGGCGTTTCGTGAGACGCTCCTTTTGAGCCATATCTTTCATAGACTTCAACTTCTCACTTATCATTGAGAGTCCCGCAATAACATTTTTGTACGAAACTTCGTTTCCCGTCAGCACTTCTTCCTTCTCTCTTTCTAATGCAGGTTCCTGCGAAGTCATCGCTTCAAGTTTTTGGAGTCGCCCATGCCCCTGTACCAGCAGGGCGAGGTTCCGTTCAGTCGTGGAAAAAATATATTCAACTTCTGATAACTCCTGATTTTTCCCACGCTCAAATTTCGGGCCCTCATGTTTAGATCGTTGCGCCATGGGGTAAGTATACAGGGCGGGGAAGTCAACTCTCTTTCTTCCGATTTTATCCCCCGCCACCCCACTGCTCCAGACCCAAAAACGGGGGGAAGTGCAAAATTAATAACTTTTCCCATATTTCACTCAACAAAAGTGGCCGACAAGAAAAAAGCGGATATAACCAACCGAACAGGGGAGCAGTAAATCCTTTAATGGTCGGGTCTATAAGCCCAGACTTAAACACATACGCTTCGCACATTATATCTTTTGCGAAGTGTATCTAGGGCGAAGCGGTATTGCCGTGGTAAATTTGTTTATACAAATCTAACTTGTACCTCCGCCGAATATTGAAAAGAAATCAGAAAACCAGGCGGCGATATAGTCCCAGCCGATTTCCAAGGTACTTACAAGAAATGACCAATTGTCCTGCGTTGTAGGGGTCTCAACGAGCGCGCGAAGTGAAATGCCAAAAAATGAAAGAGCCAGAAGGCCGATAACAATCCAAATTGCAGTTTTAATAAGATCCATAAAAGCAGTATAACGCAGAGAAACAGGGCGCACAGGCGACTTGGGTATATCTAGGAGCGGCCGTACAATCTACTCATGAACGAACTTGACAAGGCACTCCAGCACTTTAAAAAGGTAGATCCTATTCTTCATAAAACGGCACTAAAACACAAGATGAAGATATCTCGGCCTGCCGAGATACGCGGTCAAACAAGGCTATTTTCGGCACTTGCCGAGTCGGTGGTGAGCCAGCAGCTCTCTTTAAAGGCGGGCGCTACTATCTGGATGCGGCTCAAAAAAATATGTGGCGGAAAGGTTACCCCAGAGTCAGTTATGAAGACTTCGCTTCCCCGTTTACAGAAGGCAGGATTGTCTTCGGCAAAAGTGAGGACGCTAAAAGAGCTTGCAAAGGCAACACGAGACGGACTTCACCTCCCTGCCCTCAAAAAACGTACACCTGAAGAAGCAACGGAAGAACTAACAAAAATCTGGGGTATTGGCCCGTGGACCTGCGAAATGTTTTTACTCTTTGCGCTTAATCATCCTGACATTTTCTCTGCGCGTGATCTTGGTCTCGTGCGTTCAATGGAGACACTCTACGGCCTTAAACGAAATCTTCCGCTTTCAAAACTTGAAGCGATTGCCGCGTGCTGGTCTCCATACCGTTCACTCGCCTGTCGCATTTTGTGGAAGGCACGCGACTCAAAAGGATCGTAATTAGATATACGACATCGGATTGAGATACGCTTCCGGTGGAGCGATAGGAATGGTAACTGTGTACCCGCTCTTGCAGGTGTATTGCTTGAGCGAAATGGCGTCTGCCACATACACAGCAAAGTGCAGGTGAGGCCCGGTGGCGTAGCCGGTCATACCGGAATTTCCCACGATCTCCCCTGTCCGAACCGCATCGCCCTTTGAAACGGCGATGGAAGAAAGGTGCGCGTAGAGTGTCGCGAGTCCGTTTGCATGGCGCACCAGAACCCACTTCCCGTACTGGCAGTTGGCAACGGAACCATGATTTACCTCAAGGACGGTGCCCGTGAGCGCAGAGCGAACCGGTGTGCCGACAGAGGCCCGAAAGTCTACGCCGTCATGCGTGCCAGACACATACAGCCGCTTTGAATCAACGGTTCTTCCGAACTCCTGCGTAACAAAAACGTCATCAAGCGGCCACAAAAGCACCCCGCTTCCTGATTGCGGAATGCTTGCCGGATCAACCGCGTACCCAAGCTCCGTTGAGAGCCGGTACAATTCCGACTCAAACGCCGCCTGTTCCGCCTTCTTTTCTGCAATGAGGGCTTGATATTCCGCTTCTTTTGACTTTGTGACAGAGAGTAGGGTTTCTTTTTCCTGCCGATTCACGTCAAGCGCTTTTTTTTGGTTCTGCAAATCAACATTGGCGTACGACAGTTCATTTTTTGTTACTGACACCTGTTCTTGTTGATCAGCGAGCACAACCTTCGCTTCCGAAAGAATGGTGGCGTGGGTTTGAAGCGCTTGATTAAGAGAGGCGAGGTTGTCTACCAATATCCACGCATCGGCCAGTGCTTCAGCGGCAAAAAGCTGTTCAATGAGCGACACATCATCCGCACTGTCTATGGCGCGAAGCGAAGAGGCAACCGCCGCCTTATCAAGAGCAATGGACGCTTCTTTTTCATCTATTTCAAACGAAAGTTGAGAAAGCTTGAGTGTTGCTCCCGCAATTTTTCCTTGGATACTCTTTATTTGCGAAGCAGTTTTATTACGGGAGACATCAAGCGTCTGTATCGCACCCTGAAGTGTGTGTTTCTCTCCCGAGAGCACATTTAATTGTCGCTGATATTCCTTTATTTCCTCATCCAGTTCTCTGCGCTGGCGATTAATGTCCTCAATTTGCTCTTTGATGTCATCAACCGAATCTGCGCGAGTAGGGAGAGGCGGGATAAGCGAAACGCTCCCCAAAAGAACGGAAAGAAAAAGAATCGCAAAGATGGTTCGCCTCATCCTTTACAGTATAGCAAGGGCGGTTTTTATGCGGGAGCTGCTCTCATTTTTGCCGACAATGGAGATAAGCGTAAATGGGTCTGGCGAGCGCTCCGCGCCGGAGAGCGCATAGCGGAGTGGCCAAAGCACAGCCCCTCTAAACGCGCCGAGAAGCGGCGCGTCGGGCGACCCGGCTTCGCCGGGTGTAGCCCCTACCCCGTCTGCGTAGGGCATCACGGTCTCCTTTACCTGTTCGGCCGAGACGTCGTTCGGGAGGCCTGCGAGGAGCTCCAGGATGCCTTCTAGGGCGTTTTTTGTGAATCCAGGAGCATCTTCTGGCTCCTTGGCGAGGAGCTTTCCTTTGTTAACTGTGGGGGTGGAAAAGAGGCAGGAAAGCTCGCCGGAGAGCATCTCCCGAGCCTCGCCAAACGTCTGCGCGCGCTCCTTAAGAAGCGGGATGGTTTTCAACAGTTTCTCTTTGTCCGGCGCATCAAGTTCGCCTCGTGTAATAAATTCTTCATCCGTTAGTTTTCGCATCCAGTGCTGATTGACTGAAAAAAGTTTCGTCTCATCAAACATCGCTCCGGATGTGTGTACGCGGTCAAAGGAAAAAACAGCAACAAGCTCATCTCGGGTTAGATATTCTTTGTCGTCTTTTGGATGAAAACCAAGGAACGCCAGATAGTTCAGCATGGCTTCCGGTAGAATACCCATCGCGCGATAGTCGGTTAACGGTTTTGCTCCTTTTCGTTTTGAAAGTTTGGTGCGATCGCTGGCAAGCACCATCGGAAGGTGCGCATACTTCGGTATTGAAAAACCAAGCGCCTCTAGGATGAGTATTTGGCGCGGCGTGTTTGAAATGTGATCTTCACCACGAATGACGTGCGTAATGTCCATGTCAGCATCGTCCACCACTACCGCAAAATGAAAGAGAGGATCATCAATGGCGCGTCCGATGGCAAAGTCGTTGAGGTCGCTTGTATCCATCGTGATGTCGCCACGAATTTCATCATGGAAGGTAACGGCCTTGCCCGGGTTTTTTAACCGGATAAGCTCAACCGTTTTTCCGGGCTCGTTCTTGCTTTCTTCTCTTGAAACATATGCCTTCCCTTCCCTGACAAGTTTTTCAAGAAGTCCTGTATGCCGTGTGATACGTTCGCTTTGCCGTACAAACTCATCGTGAGGAAGTTCAAGCCACGCCAAAGATTCCATGATATTTTCTTCGTACTCTTTCTTGGAACGTTCGCGGTCGGTATCTTCAATGCGGAGCGCAAACGTTCCTTTGTTCGCTTTCGCATAAAGATACGCAAAGACGGCGGTACGATAATTCCCGCTGTGAAGGAATCCCGTGGGGCTTGGCGCGAATCTCGTTTTGATGCTCATGCGGTGGGTTCGGCAGGTGTTTGTGACTCGTGGGAAAGGCCAATAGCAACGATTTCTTCTGCAATTATTTTGGCCGCGTCAGGATTTGCAAACAAGGCGCTTTTTTCTGCCATAGTTTGCCGGAGTGGTGCATCTCCCAAAATGCGACGGACTTCAGACACAAGCACGTGTGGGGTCAGATTTCCTTCTTCAAGCACAATACCGGCGCCCGTGCGCGCATACGCATATGCATTGACGCGCTGGTCGTGGCTTATGTTCTCCGGAATCGGTATTAAAATTGAAGGTTTTTTCCAAAGCGCGATTTCCGCGACTGTGGTCATGCCCGCGCGAGAAACGATGAGGTCGGCCGCCCCTGCGGAGCGTCGCATAGAGAGCGTGTTTAAGTACGGAAAAGGATGGTATCGGAATGCACTCGGGCTTTTTTCAAGTATGACTTTTGCCGCACCTTCCACGCTCTTGAAATGCTCTTTTCCGGTCTGGTGGATGATGTTTGCCGTTTGCAAAAGGTCGGGGAGAGCCGAAAGTACCACTTCGTTTATGTGTTGAGCGCCAGAAGACCCTCCGAGAACGAGGACGGTGGGAACATCCACATCAAGTGAAAGCTCTTGTTTGGCTCCTTCGGTCTCTGGTCGCGCAATTGCGCTTCGTATGGGTATGCCGGTTCGGGCTATTTTACTGTGCACTTTTGGCGGGAAAAAAGGTACCGCGCTTTCAAAGGCAACCGCGATACGAAACGCAAAGTTCGCCGCCATGAGGTTTGCGCGCCCTGGTTTTGCGTCAGACTCATGAATCATGACGGGGATGCCAAGTACGCGCGCGGCAAGCGCCACCGGCACACTTGCGTATCCTCCTTTGGAAAAGACAAGGTCTGGATACACACGGAAGAGGTGTCCGAGCGCCGTTATAAGTCCTCCTGCGGTCACAAACACATCAGTAAAGTTTTGAAGTGAAAAATATCGGCGCCACTTCCCTGCAGGGCACGCAAGAAACTCAATTTCATTTTCAAATAATGCTTCCTGATCGAACGCGGTCGGGGCAATGTAGTAGAGCTTCGGAGAGATGAGATGACGCTCGCGAGCAATCGCGCGTATTTGTTCTGCAACCGCGATGTGGGGGTAGAAATGCCCGCCGGTCGCCCCTCCCGTAAATACAATTTTCATATCGTGATTTCGTGATTATAACACGCCGGATCCTTACTTTGCTCATACAGCTTGCTTGGGTATGCCGTCGTTACTCCTCCCACGCTCTTACTCACCCGCTGTCCCGTATGGTCATATGCATACGTACTCGTTGCCACACCACTGCCTGCACTTACC
>JAKEFE010000024.1 GCA_022616215.1 Candidatus Parcubacteria bacterium
ATTTCAATTGACACCATAAAAGCGCTTCGGGACAAAACGGGTATTTCCGTTGCGCAGTGCAAAACGGCGCTTGTTGAGGCGGGCGGCGACATTGAAAAAGCGGAAATACTGCTTCGCAAAAAAAGCGGCGCCTCTGCCGATAAAAAAGCAGACCGCACGCTTGGAAGCGGCGTGGTCGCAACCTATGTACATGACGGGGCCATCGGTGCGATGGTGCTCCTGTCCTGTGAGACAGATTTTGTGGCGAAAAATCCTGAATTCCCGGCGCTTGCGCGTGAGATTGCGATGCAAGTAGCGGCCACGTGTCCCTCCACCATCCGCATGGAACACATTCCAGAAGAAGAAATGAACAAAGCCCGTGAGGTATTCGTCAAGGAAGTAGAAGGGAAACCTGAAGACATGAAAGAGAAAATCCTTGAAGGAAAACTGAAGAGTTATTTTCAAGACAAAGTTCTTATGGAACAGCCCTATATCAAGGATGAATCAAAAAGAGTGCGCGACCTCATCACGGAAGCGGCGCAGAAATTTGGTGAGCGCATTGAAGTCTCACGGTTCTCACGTTTTTCTGCCCGCGGATAATCACTCATGGCTCTTGCCATAGCCCTCCTCGTTGTTGCGGTGCTCCTCGTGTGGTTTTTGTATCTTACGGCGTGGGAGAAAAAGCGAGAGGTGCGAGTGTGCTCGCGGGCGCGCAGCGCGCTTGATAGAAAAGTGTCATACGTCGTGCACAAAGTGCAAAGCGGAGAAGCGGGTACAGCGTTTAAGCGAGAGGCGCGCGCGCTGGCAGAATATCTCGGTCATGAAATAACGCACGTTGCCCTCGCAGGGGTTCGCGTGATAGAACGGTTGCTCACGAGGGCGATGCGTTACTTTCGCGGAAGACGCGGTGTAGAGTAGTGATGTGCCGGGGTAGCTCAGTTGGTTAGAGCAGCTGTTTTGTAAACAGCAGGTCGCGAGTTCGAATCTCGCCCCCGGCTCCACATAAGGAGTGAATTGAAAGCGGATATCTTTTGTATACTGTCTCCATGAGTATTGAAAAGCCTTCTGGTGCTATAAAAAAAGAGAATCCATACAAGGACGACGAGAACTCCCATTTCACTGATGAAGACCGACGCATAGTCGCCGGACGCTTCAAAACAAGGTCTAAAAACATGAGTATAATAAAAGCACTTGAAATGGCGGTTTTTGGAGAAAGTGCGAAGGACCGCAAAAAGAAGAGAGAACAGAAGGAAGAAAGCCCGAGATATCAAGAGATAGTTGATTTGTTAACGGAGGAAGGAGCTGATGCTGTAGAGCAGAATCGAAGCACGTATGAGTTTTTAACCAGCATGAGAGATGAAACATTTGACGCGAGAATTATCTCTAAGGCCGCAGCCTCATTTATACAGCGCCTGCAGAAAATAAAACCAAAGGATGCTGATTTTTTTTCAACAATGCTAGAAAATACGTTGGCAAAAGCGCCGAGGAAGCGTATGAGCATCACATTCCGGCGTACAGTCAAATGTTCTCGGAGCTCGATGAGCGGGACGCGGCGATGGAGATATATCTTGGCCGAGATGCAGTATTTATGTACTACGCACGAAGAGCGTTGTTGTGGGGTCGGGGAGAAAAATCACAAAAGAAGGTGGTGTATTTGAATTATTCCACCCTCGTGAAGGAAGAACGATTTACCGTTGAAGAACGGAGGCGATATTTGCGCGAGCGCGGCATCACCGACGTGTCTAATGCTATCTTTGTCGACACAGGATATGTCGGATCTATACCCGAGCATATTTTGAAAGAGGTGTTTGACATACATGACCGCGAAGAGATTGATAAAAAGATATTACTGATTTCCGCAAATGATGAGAAACGAATGGTGAGGAAATCATTTCGGCACGACAAGACAGCTAGTATCGCACCAATTGAATGGGGCCCGATGTTTACCAGATCTGCAACTGGGTTGTACGAGGACAAAAAAACTGGAAAGCTTCAGCCCATTGCCAAACCGAGTGATGCGGGAACCATCCTTGGACACGAAACGATAAAATATCTCTGCATGAGGCATTTTTATTTGTTGGGGAGATGGCAGAAAGAAGAGGCTTCTCAAGAAGCGAGGAATTAGGGCAGTAGCGCGCGCAGAATGATGACCACCTAGCGAGGAGTAGACGTGCTCGTGGTCGCGCTTTCAAAAAGTTCGTCAGGGAATGCTTTTTCAAATTCTTCAAGCGTGGTGAAGCCGTAAGAGCGTTTGTTTTCAATAACGAATGCCGGGAAGCGCCCCTCTATCTTTTCCATACCGATAAGGGTTTTGAGTGCCGCAAGGTCAAGGTGGTAGTCAAAAGAATAGACGCGAAGCGACGGATACGTCTGGCGAAGATAGGAGAGTGCGTAGCCAGCACGATCACAATCGGCGCATTCTCCCGGAACGTTTGAATAGAAATAGAGCACCACAATCGGATTAATATCGCAGGTGCGCTCTATACGCTCTGCAAGGAGATAATCACGTATCTGCAGAAGGGTATAGCGCTCTTTGAGCCGCACCACTTCCGGATCCGTTTTGCCAAGCTGTTCTTCCGCGGCGGCGAGCCGGTCTCCGATACCGCCCACTTCCTGCGAGAGTCCGGTTCCGGAAGCAAGGTCTTCACACGGAGCTTCCGCAAGGAGAGCAAATTGTGTTTCAAGGGAAAGGGTGTTGGTTGCCAGCTGGTCTTCAATCGCGCGCAGCTCCGCAACACGTTGTCGGTTCAAATATTCAACGGCAAAAAACACCGTCGCGATAATGGCGAGTGTTATGGCAAGTGCGATAAGTGAATTGCGAGAAAACAATGGCATAGAAAAAACTAAAAGCGGGCGTCCGTGTTTCTCCACGACAGTTTTGCACCGGTCGTTACTTCCACTACTGAACGGGCAAGCCAGAGCGGAGCAACAAGAGCGTACACAAAAATGTACAAGATGACACCACACCCCAGATGTCCGGGAGTCTGCGATACCCGTTTACCAAGGATGATGAAAAAGATGCTACCGAGCATGGCAAGCAAGGAGAGAAGGAGGATGCCGGTTACAGGAAGAGAGGACCACTCAAGCGAGAAGCGCGGCATAAGCGTGTAGGAAAGAGGCACGCCGTAGGTAACCGAGACGGTACGCACAATGCTTTCAATAACGTGATAGAGCGCGATGCCGGCTACGACAAGGCCTCCGACGATTGAAAAGAAAGCAAGCGGAAGCACCAAAAGGCCAAGAGCTCCGTAGCGCGGGTTGCCCACCAAGCTCCAATAGTCGTGAATCATGTTGAGAAGAAAGCCGCTCGTCCAGCGCGTGCGCTGTTTGAGAAGGGTCGGTACGGTGCGCATGACTTTCGTATAGACGCGCGCACTCGGTGCGCTTGCAATGGCGTAGCCGGCTTTTTGTACGCGAAGCGCCATTTCCATGTCCTCCGTCTGGTATCCGTATTTGAATCCTCCGAGTTCATCAAACACCCTGCGGCGATAGAGCGAGAAGGGCCCCGGAGCGACATAGAGGCCGTTGACTACCGCAAGAATGTAGCGAAGCGCGATACCAAGAACAAACTCAGCGTGCTGCATGTGTTCAAGAATGTTCTTTGGTTTGTGCACCGACATGGCGGGTGTGACGGCTGCGATTGTTGCATCATCAAAGTAGGGAATCATTTCCCGTAGCGCGTTTGGCTCTACAAACGAATCCGCATCAAGACAGCCGATGAGGTCAGCGCCCCCTGCGTTTTGTATGCCGAAATTGACCGCCGCAAACTTACCGCCGTTTTCCTGATGCACGACTTTTACCTGCGGGTTGGACGCATAAGACTCAAGCATTTCGCCCGTGCGGTCGGTTGAGCCGTCGTTGACGAGTACAATACGGAGTTTGTCTTTCGGATACGAAAGAGCGAGGAGAGAATCAGTCGTTGCTGAAATAGTGCTCTCTTCGTTCCAGCACGGCACGATGACGGCGACGCGCGGCAAAAGACTCTCCGGAACAGGAGCTTTCTTTTTTGATGCGGAAAGGAGGGTTACAAGCAAAAAGACCTCAAAATAGATGGCCGCAAAAAGAAAAGGATATACCACTATCTCAAAGGCATTCATAAGCCCATTACGCCCTTACTATACCACATATTTTGCTTATCGGACGGTCGCCCCGTAGGTCGTTTTTGTGGACTCTTCAAGCTTTGTGTGAAGCGCATCCACCTCCTCTCCGGTGAGTGTGCGCTCAATACTGCGGTAGGTAATGCGATACGCGTAACTCACATTGTCTTTTCCGAATTTTTCGTCGTTTTCATAGCGGTCAATGAGCGCGACCTCCTCTACCACATCTCCCGCAATGTCCCGCACCAAATCAAAGTAGTCGTTTGGCACAAACTCTTTTGTGACCACGAACGAAATATCGCGTACTACTGGCGGATATTTTGAAACTTCTTTAAACGGCTGGCCGAGCACCAGCTGTTTTTTGACGCGCTCGTCGGTACTCCACAAAAGACGAATGTCGGGAAGTGCCATGGAGGCGATAGCAAGTCGTTCAATACCAAACCCAAACGCCCAGCCGTGGTAGCCCTCCACACCCATTTTCTTCAAGACTGATTTTTTCGGCATGCCACAACCCATAATCTCAAGCCACTCCCCGCGCGCAGGTCCCTCTGCCGCCGTGCCTTTTACGTTGAGTTCCACCTCAAAAGAAGGATCAGTGTAGGGGAAATCGTCTACGTTAAATCGTACGAGCGCATGTGGGCCGAATACCCCCTGAGCTATTTCCGTGAGCACTTTTTTAAGGTCGTCCGGAGTAACCGGTGTTGCATCCGGAGCGATAAACCAGCCTCCGAACTGGTGGAAAACGTTCATGTGGCGACTGTCTACTTCGTCTTTGCGATACACCTTGCCATAGCAGAGCGCTCCCACGGATTCATTGTGCGCAATTCTCGCTTTAATGTCGGGATGGTGCAGATAGTAATACCAGAAGACCGTATCGTGAGGACGAAGAACCGTCGTGTCGTCAACATAATAGGTGTCGGACGTTGAACGGACAGGGTGATCGGCAGGGAAATCAAACAAATCAAACATCAAGTTGGTTGGCACAAGTTCCGGTATATCAATGATGTCAAACTGTGCAAGCGACGGTACTTTTTTTGTACGCTCGGTGATTTCATAAAGAGGGCTACCCGGTGTGCGGGAGAGGTCCAGCAGGGAAAGATAGCGGCTCATGCGAAGCGCCTGCGGATCGGTGCGTTTTTGAAGTTCTGCGCGAAGCCGCATCTCTTCACTCCGGTCTATGTGGATTTCCATTCGTAGAGTGTAGGCAATAGGCTCTATATATTCAAGTTCTTCACCATGTCCACACCCAAGCTCTGTCTTTTGGTGGAGTCGGGGTAGAATGGCTTCCAACCCCTTGTGAACCCAGACAAACTACGGATAGCTATCGTGAGCGACGCGTACTATCCGCACGTAAGCGGTGTTGCTCGTTCCATTGAAGCGACTACCAAGGAACTTGAAAAACGCGGACACCGCGTACTCGTTATCGCGCCGCGCGATTTTCGCTTTAAAGTGCCGATGCCCGTGTATTCAGAAATAAAATTGTGTCTTGCGCCGTATAGAAAACTTTCACGCATGTTGAACAAGTTTCAGCCCGATACGCTCCACGTATCGGTAGAAGGGCCGCTTGGCATGGCCGCACGGCGCTACGCAAAGAAACACGGACTCCACTTTACCACCGCCTATCATACTCGTTTTCCAGAATACGCACAGGTGTATGCACGCGTTCCGCTGTCGTGGACGTATGCATTTGCTCGTTGGTTCCATAACGAGGCCGCGCAGGTTATGGTTGCCGCAGAGTCCCTCAAGAGTGATTTGGAAAAGTGGGGATTCAAAAATCTGGTCATTTGGCCGCGCGGCGTTGATAGCGAACTCTTTACCCCGGAAGACCCTCTGCCGCTTCCTGGGGAGCGGCCAATTTTTATGTACATGGGCCGCGTTGCCGCGGAGAAAAATCTTGATGCCTTTTTGAAACTTGATTTGCCCGGCACAAAATACATCGTGGGCGACGGGCCGGACCGTGCGCGGCTTGAAAAGAAATACCCGGATGCGATTTTCACCGGATACAAGTTCGGTAAGGAGCTTGCGCGGCATGTGGCCGCGGCAGACGTGTTCGTCTTTCCGTCACTTACCGACACACTTGGTCTTGTCATGCTTGAGGCAAACGCATGTGGCGTGCCGGTTGCAACCTTTCCGTCGCAGGCCTCATCCGCCGTCGTTCGGAACGGAGAAAACGGCATCGTCTCGGAGGACCTTAAAGACGCGTGCATGCGCGCCCTGACGCTTTCGCGCGGGCGCTGTCGAGAGATTGCACTTGAGTTTGGATGGGAGGTTCCAGCAGACCACTTCCTAGAGAACCTCGTTGCCGCAAAAACCCTGTAAATACAGGCCAGAATAGGAGCTTCCCGAGTAGAAGCAGACCCTTTTTTATGATATACTTGTAGGTAAGAAATCATGGCCAAAAAGACAGAAAAAGAGGTGAAAACCCGCGGCGCCACAGGCGCCGCGGCCGCTGTCGTGGCGAAAAAAGCAGGCGCGTATGACGCCTCCTCCATTACGGTTCTTGAGGGTCTGGATCCGGTTCGAAAGCGTCCCGGCATGTACATTGGGACCACCGGTCCTGACGGACTCCACCACCTCGTGTGGGAAGTGTTTGACAACTCGCGCGACGAGGCGATGGGCGGCTTTGCGGACGATATTGAGATTGTGCTTCTGCCGGAAAACCGCGTGCGTGTTGCGGACAACGGTCGCGGTATTCCGGTAGATAAGCACCCACAAACAAAAGTCTCTGCGCTTGAAACCATCATGACCACGCTTCACGCCGGAGGAAAGTTCGGCGGCGAAAGTTCTGGCTACAAAGTTTCCGGTGGTCTCCATGGTGTTGGTGTTTCGGTCGTCAACGCGCTCTCTGTCTACACGCGCGCAGAAGTACACCGCGACGGGGAAGCACACGCCCAGGAATATAAAATTGGAAAACCAACGGCCGCAGTCAAAAAAATTGGCTCTTCAAAACAGAAAGGCACCATTGTTACCTTTGAACCCGACCCGGCCATTTTCAGCGACATCAAGTTTGAGTGGAGTCGCGTCGTTTCCCATCTTCGCCAACAAGCGTATCTGGTGAAAGGCACGCGCGTGAGTGTCATTGACGCGCGAAATCTCCCCGCGGTCGCCGACCAGGGCGCATTCTATCTCCGCGAACTTGAACTGAACGCGCCTTCAATGACGTTTTACTTTGAAGGAGGGCTCCGTTCGCTCGTGTCGTTTTACAATCAGCACCAAACACTCGCACACAAAAACATTTTTTATGTTGACGGCGAGAAAGAGGGCGTGTCGGTAGAAGTCGCACTCCAGTATGTGGATGACATATCGGCGCGCCTCTCTGCGTTTGCAAACAACATTTACAATCCGGAACACGGCACACACGTTACCGGTTTTAAAACAGCGCTCACGCGCACCCTGAACTCCTACGGCAGAAAAGCCAGCATCCTCAAAGAAAGCGAGGAAAACTTCACGGGAGACGATGTGCTTGAAGGCATTACTGCCGTCATTTCTATCAAGATGCCGGAAATCCAGTTTGAGGGACAGACCAAGGCAAAGCTCGGAAGCGTGGAGGCGCGCGGCGCCGTGGAAGCGGTGTTTGGCGATGCCTTCTCTTCCTTCCATGAAGAAAATCCTGACGACGCACGAAACATCATCAACAAAGTATTACTCGCGCTCAAAGCGCGTAAAGCCGCCAAAGCCGCCAAGGACTCGGTACTGCGCAAAGGCGCGCTTGAGGGGATGACGCTTCCGGGGAAACTTGCCGACTGCCAAACAAAAGAGGCCTCCGAATCGGAACTTTTCATTGTAGAAGGAGACTCTGCAGGCGGCACGGCAAAGACCGGGCGCGATCGCCGGACCCAGGCCATTCTTCCACTTCGCGGGAAAATATTAAACATTGAGCGCGCACGTCTTGATAAGATGCTTGCGTCTGAACAGATTAAGAATCTTGTCGTTGCGCTCGGCACTGCTATTGGTGACGTCTTTGACCTCTCCAAGCTCCGCTATCACAAAATCATCATCGCAACGGATGCCGACGTGGACGGCGCGCACATTCGCACGCTCCTCCTCACCCTTTTGTATCGCCATTTTCGCCCCCTTATTGATGCCGGATACATCTACATTGCCCAACCCCCCCTCTACAAAATTAAGCGCGGAAAGGAGATTTTCTACGCATACACGGACGAGGAGAAATTTAACATAGTAGGCAGTGAGCAGGAGGCAGTGGGCAGTGGGCAGGGAGCAGAAGAATCGGAAGAAGAGGAGGAACACGGGGAGGAAGCCGCAAGCCGCAAGCCGCAAGCCGCAAGCTCCAAAAAGTTTTCCATTCAACGCTACAAAGGTCTTGGCGAAATGAACGCGTCGGAACTGTGGGAAACGACGATGGACCCTGCAAAGCGTGTGCTGAAGCGCGTAACGGTTGAAGACGCTGCGGAAGCAGACCGCATCTTTGACATTCTCATGGGCACCGATGTTGCTTCACGAAAATCGTTTATTCAATCAAACGCAAAACTCGCCAATGTAGACACATAAAATGCCGGATCGCATAGCGATCCGGCATAAAGGAGTGCGAGGATAGTCAATTGCATTAGTGCGGGTAACGCGCCGCGCCAAAAATGATCGCGAAGACGATGCACACAAAAGCCGCAACTACCCTCCAATCCCCATCGTGGTGTCGGCGGGGCATTGGTTATACTCCCTTCTAATCGCGCTTGTGGGCGCGCCACCACATCTTACCAAAACGCTGTAGAGTCGTATAAAAAGAATGTCGGGAGCCGAAGCTCCCGACAAAAGGTAGAACACACGGCCGACGGCCTAGACGGGATGGAGCGCCGTTGCGACCGGCTCGGCACCGTCGGTCGACTCTGCACGAAGAGCGCACCAGCCGAGCAGGACGGCCAGAACTAGAACCATCGCGATTGTGGGTGCGATGTTTCGAGGTCCTCTTTCGAAACGACCCCGTTTTTTAGGTTCTGACATTTGAGAACCACGCTTTCTAATCCTCTGCGGGTCCGCCGCAGGGAACCACCATCCTTCTATGAAAGTAAGAGAAAGTCAAAATCTCTTCACCAAGTACTATAAAAATCCTATAGGACTTTTATAGTACTTGGGGCGTGTACGGGAATTAGTTGTCTATATCTATATCAAGCGTGCGGTCGTTGTTTCGTTCGTTTGATTCATCCACGCTGTCGCGGTAGTCCACGTCAATCTCAATGCGGATATTTTCTCCCTCTTCGGGGTTTTCAATACGGAGTGTGAAATTCTGTGTGCCGCCAGGCATGAGCTGGCCTCCAGACCCCGTCACCTCGTCTTCACCTTCTACATCAACACGCACCCTCCAGCCGCTTGCAACATTTGTGCCGTTGTTTCGTACCGTAAACTTCACTCCTGCATCACGATTGTCTGGGACCTCATTGTCTTCAACGAAAGATGACCCGCGGAAATACCCTACGCGCGCGTTCGTGAGAGCAAGGTCTGCACGTCCGTAAAGTTGCGGCTGTGTGGAAATAACCTGCGGCGGCGTGTAGTACACCGGGGGGTTCGTTGGTGCAGGAGCGGGTTCAGGAACAGGCGCGGGAACATAGAGCGGGCCGCCGGTTCGCGGCTCTTCTTCCTCGGACTCGGTTACCGGCACCACCGGCTCCTCAACCTGCGGTTCCTCATCGGTGGAAAGAATGACCGCTCCGGAAAGACGGGAAAGTGTTTCGGGCACATAACGTGCCGCATAAATTGCAAGGAAAATACCCCCGATAATGAGTGCACCAAAACCAACGACCGCAAGGCCGTTAATTGCCGCTTTCTTTGTTTCTTCCTTCGGAGCGTCTGCCATCTCTACATTGTATCATATCCTACCCCTTTGTCAATCTGTGTGATAGAATGGGGAAGCTATGCCCGAACAGACAATTTTTGAGAAAGTCTATGCACGAAAATGGCTCTTTGCCGGGCTCTTCACGCTTGCCTATTTTATTTCACTTTCCGCTCTTTCTGCTCTTGGATTTACTCCGTGGGGAACGGGAAGCTCGTTTGGAGACTTTACTCCACAGGGAGGAAGTCAGGTTGCGGTAGAAGAAGGCGAGCTTCCGGTACGCATTGAAATTCCGAAAGTCGGCATTCGTGCAAACGTCAACAATCCAAACCAAACCAGTGTTGCGGCGCTAGACCAGTCGCTTCTTTCCGGAGCGGTGCGCTATCCAAGTTCTGGTGTACCGGGAGAAGAGGGTAACGTGCTCATCTTTGGCCACTCAAGTCATTTGCCCGTGGTACACAATCAGGCCTTCCGTGCTTTTAACGACATCCAAAATCTTGAAGAAGGTGATCCGGTTTTCATCGTTGGTAAAGAGAAGGTGTATGTGTATTCGGTAGATCGCGTGCAGGAAGCAAATACGGCAACGGATGCCATCCCGCTTGCGGTTTCCGGAGCCAAACTCACGCTTGCCACCTGCAACAACTTTGGCACCAAAGAAGACCGGTTTATAGTCACAGCCACCCTTGTTGCCGTGGAGCCCCTGCCGGGGGTATAATTATCGGCATATGGCACGAAAATTTGAACAACGACCGGTCCCGGGGGGAGGAAGGCAGTTTGAACTTTCAGACGAACCACTGGAGCCGCATGAGGCAGAAGCACTGCGAACTGCCATAACTGAGGAAACTCCGGATGATAAAGAAAGACGGTTGAAACTTGAGCATAAATTACGAGAAGAAGCTGTGGAGAGAGCGCACGAAAGACAAAGGAGACTAGCTCGCGAGGAAGAAGAAAGAGAAATGAGAACAGAGTGGCGTAAGGCGGATGCGGCGGCAAAAGTAGCAGGCAAGCGAAGACCGCCGTGGGGATTTATGGCGTTTGTAGCTGGAGCGCTTGCCGCTTTCGGAATGGCGAATCAAAGAGAAGGAGACAGAAGTCCAAGTCGCCCTACTGTGGAGCGTTCAAATGCGGATGGAGACAGGGCGGAGCGACAAGAATCCAGAGGGGTTTCTGTTGAAGAAGGTTCTGAACACGAAGCACAAATGGAAGAAGGGGCAGACGAAGACCGAGAAAGAGAGGACAGCGGGAGAGCGGAGCGTGTGCCCGTTTCTTATGTAACCGTGCTTTTGCCAACAGACAGACAGCTTGCCCAAGCGCTGGAGCGCATTCCTGATAGAGGAGAAGACATTATCGTCCAATACTACATAGCGGGACCTCAAGGAGCGGAAGGAGGCATAGAAGGAGAGGAACTTCAGCGCGCTGGGCACTCCGAACGCACCACTGCAGGTCGCCCCGCCCCTGATATGGAAACGTATAGCGGAGAGAGAGGAAGAGAGATGGAAGTCCTTGGGGACGTGATAACGGTGAAGTTTGATGCGCAGGAACTTCAAAGAATGAGACATGCAGGAAATCCCCAGCACAGAGACCAGCGCTTTGTAAGAATCCCTGTTCCAGAAACCTCATGGGGAGGAAACGATAATCGGCTTGTGGTGCGCGTAGCACTTCTTGATGGAGAGGGGAATGTCCGGTATCAGACGGATTTCAAAACACTGGAAGCGAGCGACGAGGAACACACGGTTTCCATGGGTCGTTTAGAGCGGGTGCGTGAACGAAATAGCGACAGGCGCTAGATAATTTTTTAAAGAACGTTTCAATCAAAACCGCTTGACAAAGCTAGTTTATTTTGCTGTACTGCATTTACCATAGTTTCTTATCAGAAGGAGGTCAGCTATGGGTAAGTTCCTGTTCGGCGTGGCGGGGGGCTTGGCCCTCGTTCTCGTGGTATCCATTTTCTTCCCAGAATTTGGACCACCGTCATTTTCACAGGAAAGACCTCAGGCGGAGCGGGCGGAAACGCCTCGCCCTGCCGCACCGCCGCGGATCGTGCCTGCGGCGGCCGAACAAAAACTCGCTGGGCCGCCTGAAAGGGAGGAGCCAGCAGAGGCACGAGAAACCCGCGAGCGTGAGCTCGCGGGCGACCCGGCTGAAGGGCGCCGTAGGCGTCCGGAAAGCACGGAGCACCAGCCAGGTACGCAGAGGCCCGAGTGTGATCCCGTCTTTACGATAACCCGCGCAGAGCCCGTGCCTAGCACGGAATCTGAGCGGATACGCGTCAGAGAAGGGATCCGAAGGGGTCTTTGCGGGCAGGGTCCTGTCCTTCTGCGCACCGAAGGGTGTGCAAGGGGCGGGGGGTACCGTGTGTGCTGGGGTCCGTCTCCACCCGTTCGCGAGAACGGGGAGGGGTAGGGCTCTGCATAGGCAGTCCGGGTGGAGGCCTGACTTCGCGTCAGGCCTCCTTCTTTACTCTTGACAGTATATATTAGTTGTGGTAGGGTGCCTCAATCCTGTGGACTCAATAGGCGGGTGGGAGCAAATCCCAAAATATTACAACTTTACTTATTAGAACTATGGCTACCGAAACAAAAACGTCGACACACGCATACCTAGTTCCTGTTGCGATGGTTCTTATCGTGCCGGCCATTGTCGGTGCTGTTGCCGCAATCGCCCTTGGTTTCGCGTCTCCGAATATCGCGCATGCCGACGGTATCGAATTCTACCCCGAAGACGACTGCTACTACTTTGGCAACTGTGGCGGCGACCCGATTGACTTCTATCCGGAAGAAGACCCGTACTACCCACCGGTAGATGACTGTTACTATTTCGGCGATTGCGGTGGAGACCCGATTGATTTCTATCCGGAAGAAGACCCGTACTACTCTCCGGTAGATGATTGTTATTACTTTGGCGACTGTTACGAACCGGAGCCGTTCTACGAACCGGAACCGTACTACGAACCGTACGACCCATGTTACTACTCGTACTGCGGCAGCTACCCGGTATACGAACCCTATCCGGTCTACTACGAGCCGGAACCGTATGTCATCTACGAGTACGAATACGTGTACGAACACGACTACGACTATCCGCCGTACGACTACTGCTCCAACATCCCCGGCATCCAGTCGAGCTACGCTGATTGCCACACGCCCACCCACGATGAAGATATCTCCTGTGAGCTTGATGTTTCTGACAAGCGCGTTGACGAGGGAGACGAAGTTACCCTTGAGTGGGAAATAGACGGAGATGCCGACTATGCTTCCATCAATCACGGTGTTGGCCGTGTGGACGAAGACGGCGGCGAAGAGGATGTGGAAGTGGATCGCGACACTACCTTCCGCCTTACGGTGCGAGACGATGACGGCGATGAGGATACTTGTTCGGTAACCGTTCGCGTTGACGAAGAGAATGATTTCTCTTCCGTTGACTTTGAAGGCGACCCGGTGAATAATCCTCCGGTTGTGTATCTCTCACAGCTTCCGTACACCGGGCTTGAAGACATGACGCCTTCCATGATTGCATTCTGGGCTATGCTCGTTGCACTCCTTGGCATTGGCGGCTACTTCGTGTTTGTGAAGCGCTCTCCGATCCGCGCCTAAAGAACGCATACAAGAAAAACCCCGCTTTCGCGGGGTTTTTCTTTAATTTTGACAAATATCTTTTATCATGCACAAATGTATACGCGGGCTTTGAAAGGACCCGCTACGATGAAAAAAATAATCCTTTTGGCAGCAGCCGTCGTTCTGGCGACGGTTATACTTCTGGCATCTTCTGCGCTCGCGCAGGACGAGCTCCCGCAGTGGGGTTCGGGCGATCTTTGCGGCTTCACGGCCGCCGTTTCGTCGCGTTCGCGCGACGATGCGTTCAAGCAGCGCCTCGCCACGGAGGTGCGGCGGGCCAGGACGGCAGTATGTCTTGGTCAGCTTCCGCCTGCGTGCGACCTGCTCTGCACCGTGAATTGGAGCGACCACGACAGCAACCGGCCGCTCCGCCTCGCCGTCTCTTGGGCCGGCGAACGGTTCGTCGTTCATTCGAGACGAGCCGTCTGACGCTCGCCAAAGCCGGAACCGGCGCCCTCACGGGCGCCGGTTTCTTTTTGTGATTCTTTCCTTCAGAAAAGCAGTACCACATATGGTACTGCTTTTGTAAGAGCGTGTTCGTAGGAGGTGCGCGTGTGTGCTACATTTTCCGCATGACCGCCGCTTCGCTTCTGTACTTTTTCGCGCTCGCGCTGTGGAGCGCATTCGTTGCCTATCAGCTGATGAAATTGTTCACGAAGAACACATCACCGCCTCCTCCGAGTCCTGCAGATGAAAGCGCGGCGCAAAAGCCGCCAACGCTTTCTACGCACGTAGGATTTAAATCTTTTGCTAGGGGTAGGGAACTTACTGTTGAGGATATCGTCAAGTCTCTTTCAAAAGAGAACTAGGAGCGGTCAGCAATTTCTTTTTTAAGACGTGCAAGAAGTGCGTCAACACTCATAGGTTCAAGTTTGCCATGGTCACGGCTTTCTACAGCGACGGTGTGAGCTTTTTCTTCCGCTTCGCCGACGACGAGAAGATACGGAATCTTTTCTGATTTGCCGTTACGGATTTTCTTGCCGAGTGAATCATTGGCATCATCCAGTTCCGCGCGAATGCCCGCGTCGCGCAGCGACGCGAACACACTCTTCGCGTATGCGTTGTGCTTTTCGGAAACCGAAAGCACGCGCGCGTGCACCGGCGAAAGCCACAGCGGGAACGCGCCTCCGTAATGCTCAATAAGAATTCCTATGAATCGTTCCATTGATCCATAAATCACACGATGGATGGCGATAGGTATTTTTCGGCTGCCGTCATTATCCGTATATTCCAAGTCAAATCGCCGTGGCTGCTGGAAATCTAGCTGGATAGTGCCCATTTGCCACTCGCGCCCCATGACATCGTTCATGAGAATGTCTACTTTTGGACCGTAGAATGCACCATCTCCTTCAAGTACGAAATATTCTTTCCCACTTTTCTCCAGAATATCTTTTAGGGTCGCTTCTGCCTTATCCCAGGTTTCAACATCGCCCATAAAACTCTCGGGGCGCGTACCGAGTCGGAACCGGTATTTCATGCCGAAGACTGAGTAAAACCGATCAACGATTTTGAACACCTCTTCATACTCAGAACCAATCTGCTCTTCTGTAACGAAGATGTGTGCGTCATCTTGGCGGAATTCTCTGACGCGTAGAAGACCATTCAAAGTTCCTGACCGCTCATAACGATGCAGGTGGTCCGTGTCGCCGAGTCGAAGAGGTAGCTCCTTGTAACTCCTTGGCTTTGACCCAAACACAATCATCGCATTAGGACAATTCATCGCCTTTACACCGTATTCTTCGTTCTCTCCCATGTTTGCTACGAACATTTCAGACCAATAGTGATCATAATGTCCGGATTTCACATATAGCTCTTTCTTGTTCAAAAGAGGGGAAACGATTTCTTGATACCCGCGTGCTCTGTGTTCGGTACGCCAGAAGTCGATAAGCTCGTTATAGAGCACAACGCCTTTGGGAAGCCAGTAGGGCATGCCGGGGGCCGTTTCGTGGAACATAAAGAGTTCAAGCTGTGCACCAAGTTTCTTATGGTCTCGTTCACGCGCTTCTTCACGTTGCTTGAGGTATGCGTCGAGTTCTTCCTTCGTGTCGAATGCAAGACCGTAGATACGGGTGAGCATCGTATTTTTCTCGTCTCCACGCCAATACGCGCCAGCTACGCGATCAAGTTTGAATGAGTCTGGAGCAATTTCTTTTGCTGGGTTTTCTGGATGTCCTCCGCGACACAGATCCCAGTAGTCGCCTGATTTATAGAACGTCACCTTTTGTCCTTCTTTGGTGAATTCGTTTATAAGCTCGTGTTTGTAGGGATTGTTCGGGTACTCTGCTTTTGCTTCGTCGGCAGACAGTTCGTGGCAGGAAAAACTTGTCCATGAAGGAAGAATGTCATGCATGGTTTTCTCGATGCGCTCAAAATCGTCTTCGGAGGGTTTTGTAGTGGGGAATTCAAAATCGAAATAAAATCCATTGTCTATAGCCGGTCCAATAGTGCGCTTTGCATCCGGGTAAAGTCTCAAAATCGCCACTGCAAGCAGGTGGGCAAGTGCGTGGCGTTTGTGTTCTAGCCTTTCCGAATCCTTCATGGTGCCTTGATTATACGTTGTTTTATAAAAGGGACTGCCCCGTTCGGCGGGGCAGTTTCTTTAGGAGTAAAACGACCACACCGATTCCGGGTACTAGAAGGCGGTTGTGGTGGTCGTTACAAGCTGCATAGGGAAAGTATAGGCCGGAGCAAACTCCTGTCAACACCTAGAGCGGCTTCACATTTTCCAGCGCAAGCGAGGTCTCGCCGTTTCGGTTTGAGATGGTGGCCTTTATAAGGACGCAGGAACCAAGCGTAAGAGACGCGCCGTGTTCCTTATAGAGACGGGGGAACGCCACCGCTTCAATGCTGCCGGTTTTATCTTCAAGTTTGAGAAATGCCATTTTCTCTCCGGTTTTGGTAAGGAACGTGCGAGCTTCAGTAATGAGGACTGGCAAGATGACCGGAAGCCCGGCGGTCGGGTTTTCACGTATGGAGCAAATGGTAACGACCGCCTTGGCCGCCGTGTGTATGTG
>JAKEFE010000025.1 GCA_022616215.1 Candidatus Parcubacteria bacterium
CCATAGCGGCACTGCACTGTTTCCCGAAGTCCCCGGAAGCGCTGCAAGCGCTTCCGGGCATCGGCCCCTACACCGCCCGAGCCGTGTGCGCGTTCGCATACAATCAGGATGTTGTGTTTGTTGAAACCAACATTCGCACCGCCGTCATCCACCATTTCTTTCGCAATAAAAACAGTACCATATATAGTACTGTTTCTGATTCGGACATTGTTGCCATTCTTGAGAAAATGGTGCCGAAGGGGAGAACGAAAGAGTGGTATGCGGCGCTTATGGATTACGGCGCGCACCTGAAACGTTCCGGTGTGCGGTTAAATAATCGTGCAAAAGGATACAGAAAACAGTCCGCATTCAAGGGCTCCGCACGCGAAGCGCGCGGAGCAGTACTCCGCGCTCTTGCAAAAGGCGAAAAACAACGCACGCCACTTTTACAAGTGCTAGGGAAAGAGCGGAAAGGACAGGTGAGGGAAGAGATGCAAAAGCTCCTTGCCGAAGGCCTCATAGAACGAAAGAGGTTACGATATCGGTTGCCGCGCTAGGGCATCATTGTATATACTCACACCATGAAAGAACATCTACCGCTCATCCTTGTGGCGCTTCTTGTGCTCGCCGCCCTCGTATTGTGGTTGTTAATCCCTTCGCCAGCGGCAAGCCCCACTGATGGGCTTCCTTCGGGAACGACAACAGTACCGGCGCTTCCGGAAGAGGAAGCCGCAAGCGTCCCCAAAGCACCTGCTTCAGGCGGCATAGGCATTGTGAAGCAAACAACGCTCCAGGTTTTTTCGCACGAGTCATGGGCTATAGAATTACGATCCGATCTCGCATGGAAGATGTCTGTAGAAACATCAGCAGCGGAAGAGGTTATCCGAGTAAGCTATACCGGAACCGACACCAACGTCATCGTTTCAAAAGACATGCCAATAGGAGAGCCGGCAAATCTTTCTCCTGAAACATACACCCGTAGTATCGCCGGACAGGAAGTGGAGGTGCACGAATACACAAAACCAAACGAAAAATACGCCTACTACCTCTTTTTTACGCTTCGCGCAGGCGGAGACGACTACGCGTTTTCAATACGCAGTTTTGTGGAGTCAAAAGAGCCAGCTGACGACTTCATTGACCGAATCACGGTGAAATAAACAACACACAGCGGCTCCTTTCGGAGCCGCTGTGTGTTGTTCTGTGTGTTCCTTTACACCCCGATAAGTACGGGAATCACCATCGGTGCTTTGTTGGTGCGGCTGAAGAGGTAGCCGGCCATCGTGTCGGTGAGTTGGTTTTTCACATAGTCCAAGTCCACAGGGTTCATGCCGCGCGTTGAATCTTCAACGGTCTTTTTGATGAGAAGACGCGCCTGATTCAAGAGGTCTTGGGACTCGCGAAGATAGATGAATCCGCGCGAAATTATGTCCGGAGACTTGCGCAGCTTTCCGGTTTTGAGGTTTACGGTGGCAATAATGACGAACATGCCGTCTTTGGCAAGCATTTGGCGGTCGCGAATGACCACTTCCTGCATGTCGCCGATGGCAAAACCGTCCACAATCAGCGGCGCGGCTGGCACTTTTTCTTTGTGAATGTTCAGTTCTTTTCCGTCAACGATATCAATGACCATGCCGTTGTCGGCGAGGATGATGCTCTCACGCGGACGTCCGGCCTGCTCAACCGCTTTTGCATGCGAGGCGGTCATTGAGTAAAACCCGTACGCGGGCATGAAGAACTTTGCATTCACCTGTTGGTTTATCCAGACCAGCTCGCCTGAGTTTCCGTGTCCGGTAGAGTGCACGTCGCTTGAGCGGTAGTGGATGAGGGCTACGCCGTTTCGAAAGAGGTTGTCTTTCAACCGCTGAACGTTTATTTCGTTTCCGGGAATGACGGAGGAAGAAAGCACGACGGTGTCGCGTGCCGTCATCGTGATGGTTTTGTGTTGTTTGGTTGCGATACGCATAAGAGCCGCAAATTCCTCGCCCTGCGCTCCGGTTGCAAGGATGACGATTTTGTCCGGTGGATAATCGCCGATTTCCTGCGAAGAAATGATGGTGCCTTTGTTTAGTTTCAACAGCCCGGTTTTTTCCGCTATCTCAATGTTGGTGCGGATGGAGCGCCCTTCGGTTACGACTTTTTTACCCAGTCGTTCTGCGGCCTGGATGATGTGCACCATGCGCTCAAATTGGGAGGCAAAGGTGCCGATGATGAGCCGGCCTGAAACCGTTTTCATAATTTCCTCAAGCGTTTGGTGGACTTTTTTCTCCGGTACGGAAAATCCGTCGCGCTCCGCATTGGTGGAGTCGGCAATGAAGAGCAGGTTATTGTCTTTACCGATTTCCGCCCACTTCTTGGCCTCGTGTTCGGCGGGCACACCGCCTTCGTGGTCAAGCTTCAAATCGCCCGTTGCCACGACGTTTCCAAACGGTGTTTCTATGGACACGCCCATAGAGTCTGGAATGGAGTGCGTCACCGGAAAGAATTTCACGCGGGTAGAGCCGATGGTGTACGAGGAATGTGGTTCAACGATACGAATGTCCAGTTTTGGCATCTCAGGATATTCTTCCTGGCGTTTTTGTATCATCACCGCGGTCAGGTTTTGCGTATAGATGGGAGGATTGCCAAAGCGGCCCATAAGAAACGGAACGCCGCCGATGTGGTCGAGGTGGCCGTGCGTAATGATGACGGCACGCACCCGATCTTGGTTTTTCTCAAGATATTTGGTATTGGGAAGCACGTAGTCTATACCCGGATTTGAATCTTCGGACACAAACTGGAAACCGGCATCGCACACGAAAATATCGTTTCCGGTTTCAACAAGGAACATATTGCGTCCTACTTCTTCAACACCGCCAAGCGGTATCACGCGCACCACGTTTGGTGCGACGGGTTCTGGAATGTATTCGGCCGCTCGTGGTTTTGGAGCGGAGGGTCCGCCTCTTCCCGGGCGTCCGCCCCGTCCCATAGGGCGGCGCATATCGCGGCGACCCCCGCGCGCAGGAGCGCGCGGGGAGGCAAACCTCGATCGCTCACCCATGGGGCGGCGCGGCGGGCCCCCACGTTCTTCTCGATGTCCTCCCGGCGCTGGCGCCGGAGCTGGAGATGCTGTCATAAATAACGTTGTAGATTAAAGGATAAATTATTCGCACATGCACGAATGTGCAGTTGGCAGTTCACGTTTAGCTTCACTATAAAGCATGAACTCTCAATTGCTCACTGTGTAAAAACCGGCAGGACATATTCGGTGTGTCGATACCAAAACGCGGCTCCCGAAAGTCGGTCTGAAGGCGCTGCGATACTGACAAGCGACACACCACGAAGGTCAGGAGGCAGGGCATAGAGGAAACTTGGCGAGTGTGTGAAGACCGCGGGGTATTCTTCGGAAATTATCGTATTGAGCTTCAGAAGATTTTCTTGTACGAGAGCCGGATCTCGGTTCTCGCGTATTTCGTCCAAAAGCTGGTCCACCGAACGATTGGCGTACATGGACACATTGAGGCCCGGGTCGTCCCGCTGGCTTGAGTCCCAGAATGCGAACAGATCTTTGTCTTTTCCTATCACCATGCCAAACAAGAGCGCTTCATAGGCGCGCGGTCGGATGACGTTTAAGACGAGGTTGTTCGGGTCGTGAAATTCAAGAGAGGTGGGCACTCCAAGTTTTTCAAAATCACGTTTCACCTGCTCGGCAACCGCTTTTAATTCCGGCACACTTGACGTCGTCAGGGTGACAGAAAGTTCAAGGCCCGCTTTTGCGTGTTTCCATATACCGATTTCCCCATCATATTCCCACCCTCCATCTATAAGCACCTTGCGGGCTTCTTCGATTCCTGCGAGCTGTTGAACAGGTTGTTCAAGTAATCCGTTTGGCACGGGACCTGTGGCAGGCACGGCATATCCTCCAAGCACCTGCGCGACGAGCGCGTTGCGATCAAGCGCAAGAGAGAGGGCTTTGCGCACCTCAAGGCGCGCAAACGCAGGGTTTTCCGTTTGGTTGAAGAATACGCCGAAGACACGGGAATAGGGAGCAGAAAGGACGCCGGAAGCAACAACGCCGTACGCGCTTTCAACACTGCCGCGCCTAAGTGCCTCCTCAAGCTCCTCATCACTTGCAAAGTACTTGAACGTGATGTGCGAAAGATACGGAGCGCCAAGCGCGTATTTTTCAAAACGTGCAAGTTTGTATTCTTCAATAGCGCCGTCTTTATCCCGCGACACACTCACCACTTTGAAAGGTCCCGCGCCAATGGGGTTTCCCATGTACGGGGAGAACGGAAACTCCTCATTGGTGACGTTTCTCCAAACGCGGGAGGGCAAAATGCCAAGCGTTGCGTCTTCAAGAAACGGCGTATAGGGTTTGGGAAGCGTGAAGCGCACGGTGCGCGCATCAACCGCTTCAACGTGGATGTTCGCGAAATCAGCAAGACGCGTGCTTTTGAGTCCCGGGTCCTGCGCTTTTGTGACCGTGAATACCACGTCTTCGGCGGTTACGGGCGAACCATCGGAAAAGACGGCATGTTCTCTTAGTGTGAACGAATAGACATCGGCGCTTTCGGAGACCGAATACGTTTCGGCAAGTACCGGCACCAAAAGCCCGTCTTTGTCGTATCCCATGAGTCCCGCGTAGGTGAGCGCGACAAGGTCACGGTCTGCGTCGGTAAGTGCAAGGAGCGGGTTTATAAACCGTGGATGACCCACCGCTCCTTCCACAAGACTTCCGCCCTTGCTCGGTATTTCAACGAGAAATTGCCGTTCAATATGCACAAGCCCGACAAACATAAGTACCGCACATACAGTCGCAAGCACACCAGCGATGAGTTTATCGCCGGACGAAAGTTGCGCTATATGCGTAACAAATGAATGTCGGAGCTCGGAGAGTCGCCCCATAAATAGGGTGTTAGATGAAAAAACCTAACGCAGCTGCGACAACGAAGAGAACGGCGACGACAACCGTCGCTTGGAAAAGAAATTTTTCCGCGCCTCTGCGCTTGTAAAACGTAGACGCAAAATTGTCTCCGCCAAAAGCTCCCCCGAGGCTTGCTCCACGATTCTGGAGCACGATGCCGATGATAAGGAGGAGGGAGAGGGTTATTTGCGCGTACGGCAAAACTGCCTTAAGAGTCTCCATCTGTGAGAAATATGGTACCACAACCCGAAAGAAACACGCAAATTCCTTCTTGTCATCATATCACAAACGGTACGCGATGTCAATATTGTTCTTGCCTCTTTGTTTCCGTATACTGCGCTCACGATTCGCCCTCCGCCCTCCTGGCGGAGGCGGACAGGGCATAGAGCAGGCACATTCCTCACGCTTTACTTAGAAGCTAACTTTCATAATCGCTATGGCAAAGAAATCAGCACTTTCACTACAACCGCTTGGCGACCGTGTCGTCGTCAAACCTGCAGACAAAAACAAAGAGAAAGTTTCCGCCGCAGGCATCATCATCCCTGATACGGTTGATAAAGAAAAACCGGCCAAAGGTACGGTGGTGGCCGTAGGTCCCGGTCGCTACGACGACGGGGAATTGGTGCCCATGCAGGTACAAGTCGGACAGACAGTGCTTTTTTCTAAGTATGGATACGACGAAGTAAAGGTAGAGGGTGAGGAATATTACGTTCTTTCGGAATCGCAGATTTTAGCAGTGGTTAACTAGTCATCATGGCAAAACAAATTCTTTTTGGAGACGACGCGCGTAAGAAAATTCACGACGGTATCGCGCTAGCCGCGCGCGCGGTGAAAGTAACGCTTGGCCCGCGCGGCCGAAATGTAGTGCTTGATAAGGGGTATGGGGGCCCCCGCATCACCAACGACGGAGTCTCCATCGCAAAAGAAATCTCTTTCAAAGACAAATTTGAAAACATGGGCGCGGAAATCGTGAAAGAAGTGGCGAACAAAACCAACGACATTGTCGGGGACGGCACCACGACTTCCGTGGTGCTTCTTGAAGCCATGATTGACGAAGGGCTTGAGCATGTGGTGAAGGGCGGAAACGCAATGGCCATACGGCGCGGTATGGAAGCGGCGCGTGAAGCCACGGTCGCAGCGCTTAAAAAAATGGCAAAGCCAGTGGCCGGCAAATCTGATGTGAAGCAAGTGGCAACCATTTCTGCAGAAAGCGAAGAACTCGGCACTATCATTGCCGAAACCGTAGAGAAAGTCGGGAAAAACGGCGTGGTAACGGTTGAAGAATCGCAGGGTATGGAGCTTTCGCACGAAATTGTGGAAGGTCTTCAGATTGACAAAGGATATGTGTCTCCCTATTTCGTTACCAATCCGGAGCGCATGGAGGCCGAGATGAAAGATGCTTCCATCCTCATTACCGACAAGAAGATCGGCAACGTTCAGGAAATTCTTCCCCTTCTTGAGAAAGTCGCACAGGCGGGTAAAAAAGAAATAGTCATCATTGCAGACGATGTGGAGGGCGACGCGCTCGCCACCTTTGTGGTGAACAAACTGCGCGGCACATTCAACGTGCTTGCCATAAAAGCTCCGGGATATGGGGATCGCAAGAAAGACATGCTTGCTGACATCGCAACGGTGGTTGGCGGTCAAGTCGTCTCAAGCGAAACAGGGCTTACGTTTGAGAGCGCAACGCTTTCCATGCTCGGAAAAGCATCGCGTGTCATTGCAACAAAAGACACTACGGTATTTGTCGGCGGGAAAGGAAAGAAAAGCGACATTGATGCGCGTGTCAAACAACTTAAAGCACTTGCCGAACAAACAACCTCAACCTTTGACACAGAAAATATTGAAAAGCGCATTGCAAAACTCTCCGGCGGGGTGGCGGTCATTCGCGTGGGTGCGGCGACCGAAACCGAGATGAAGTATCTCAAAGACAAAATTGATGACGCGGTGAAAGCAACGAAAGCATCTATTGAGGAGGGAATTGTCGCAGGCGGAGGCACCACGCTTGCAAAAGTGGCCAAAACGCTCGCGGAGAAAAAAGAGAAACTAGGTGCAGACGAACAAGTGGGCTACGACATTGTGGTACGTGCGCTTGAACAGCCGCTTCGCCAAATCGCGCTTAATTGCGGCAAAGACGATGCCTCTCTTATCGTCGGTAAGGTACAGGGCGGTGGGGTACACGCGGGTTACGATGCCGTGGCCGACGTCATCGTTGAAGATATGTTCTCCGAGGGCATCATTGACCCGGTAAAGGTAGCGCGCGGCGCCGTTGAAAACGCAGTATCTGCGGCGGCCATTCTTCTCACGACAGAGGCGGCGATTGCTGATCTTCCTGAACCAAAGATACCTGCAGCCCCTGAAGGGGGCATGGGTGGAATGGATTTCTAACCAAAAACCCTGCGCAAGCGGGGTTTTTGGTATACTAAAGAGGTAACCACTTACATCTATGACCATTCTTTACCTTGTGCTCGGTGTCGCAGTAGTCATTGTGCTCTGGCTCGTCTTCACTTACAACGGCTTTATCACGCTTGTGAACCGCGCGAAAGAAGCGTGGAGCGATATTGAGGTACAAATGAAGCGCCGCTACGACCTCATCCCAAATCTTGTTTCAACAGTGAAGGGATATGCAAAGCATGAACAGACTGCGTTTGAGAATGTGACCAAGGCACGTTCACAAGCCATGCAGGCGGGCTCTGTCGCCGAACATGCGCAGGCAGAAAATATGCTCACGGGAGCACTGAAATCTCTCTTTGCTGTTGCAGAGGCGTACCCAGACCTTAAAGCAAACACCAACTTTCTTGAACTTCAAAGAGAGCTCTCTGATACGGAGAACAAAATTCAAGCTGCACGCCGCTTCTACAACCAAAATGTGATGGCGCTCAACACCGGTCTTGAACAATTCCCGGGCAACATCGTCGGCGGTGCCTTCAACTTCGCTAAGCGAGAGTTCTTTGAACTTGAAGAAGGAGAACAAGCAGCTAAGCAACCAGTGAAGGTTGCGTTCTAATGGCAAATCTCTACCAAGAGCAATCAAATAATGTCTGGAGGACACTCTGGTTGATGACCGGATTTTTAATTGTGGTCATTGCCGTTGGTTTTGCTGTGTCGTACTACTACGGGGAACCGTCAATTCTCTATGGTGCAGTCATTTTCGCGCTCCTTATGAACGTTGGAAGCTGCTGGTTCTCCGACAAAATTGTGCTTTCAATGACGCACGCAAAACCTGCAACGCGCGGGGAATACTTTGACTTTTATACCGTCACCGAGAATCTGGCCATCACTGCAGGACTCCCGATGCCAAAGCTCTATGTTATTCACGACCCGGCACCTAACGCCTTTGCCACAGGGCGTGATGAAAAGCATGCAGTAGTTGCGGCAACCACAGGGCTTCTCTCTATGATGAGTCGCTCCGAGCTTGAAGGAGTTATCGCCCATGAACTTTCGCACATAAAGAACCGCGACATGCTCGTGATGACCATTGCGGTGGTGCTTGCAGGATTTGTCGCTATTGTCGCTGACCTTTTCCTTCGCATGTCCTTGTTTGGAGGAGGGAATAGAGATGATAATGGGAAGACAGGTGCGCTGTTTGCCGTGCTTGCCATTGTCGCTGTCATTCTTGCTCCAATAGCAGCCCAGCTCATTCAGCTCGCTATTTCTCGTCGTCGTGAATACTTGGCAGACGCATCAGGCGCGCTCCTCACACGCTATCCAGAAGGACTTGCCTCTGCACTCCAGAAGATAGGAGCATATGGCCGCCCGATGCAAAACGCATCGCACGCAACCGCCCATCTTTTCATTGGTAATCCCTTTGGCTCAAAGGCAGGACAATTCATGAACAAACTGTTTTCAACGCATCCGCCGGTAGAAGACAGGGTTCGTCGTCTACTCGGTCATTAGTCTTTGTGATATAAACCCTGAATACGGAGGCGTCGCATAGTGGTCTAGTGCGCACGCTTGGAAAGCGTGTGAACCGAAAGGTTCCGAGAGTTCGAATCTCTCCGCCTCCGCCAAGTTTTACATTCAGCGAAATTGAAAGAGGTTGCCTCGGCGCTTCGCGCCTCGGCATGGTACTTCCCCGCGAGAATCCAAGCATTTTTGAGGGGGAACGAAAGCGTCCGCTCGGCAATGCGGAAGTTCGAACCAATCTTTTTGAGAAAATCCCGAATCCTTTC